>JAFLBV010000005.1 GCA_017302895.1 Ignavibacteria bacterium
TTTTTGTCAATTCATCGGAGTATTAGCGATCAGCTCATAGTTCATAGATCAGAGCTCATAGCTGCCATACCCATATGTCGCCCTAAAGGGCTTTTATGAAGTTTGGGTACCGGGATTCTACCCATATGTCGCCCTAAAGGGCTTTTTTTTTAGATATGAGGTGTTATTTTTGTCAATTCATCGGAGTATTGGCGATCAGCTCATAGTTCATAGATCAGAGCTCATAGCTGCCATACCCATATGTCGCCCTAAAGGGCTTTTTTTTAGATATGAGGTGTAATTTTTGTCAATTCATCGGAGTATTAGCGATCAGCTCATAGTTCATAGATCAGGGCTCATGCTGCCATACCCATATATCGCCCAAAGGCTTTTTCAGCCTTCAACCTTCGTTATTCAACCTACTCTTTAACTTCATTCAGTTCTGTGAAGACTGGGAGGCCCTTGGACATGGCATGGAGGCGGACGGTGAATTTTTTGGTTCGTTCGTGCATTTTGTAGGAATCGTAATCCTGGTCGGAATCGAAAGAGAGGAAAATGTAAAAATGTGCGGGTTTTGCTGCACTCGTCATCGCTTTGAAGAAGTTGAGACCGGAGTGTAGATCTTTAATATTTTGAGCAAAATCGTTTACAAGTTTTGTTGTGTAATCGAGATTTTTTTTATCTACTTCGAGTGTGACGAGAATGTTTTTCATAATTTTCTTGGTTTTTTATTCAAAAATAAGCAAATTGGTGGTAATACTCTTCTTATCTATTGACTAAAAGCCAAAAAATGCTTAATGTTAAAGTTGTTAAAATAATTTTTTGGATATTCAGTATTCCGAAATACTTTGCCGGCGATGATGGCATAACTGTTTAGAAAATTTGTAAAAAATGGAGAAAAATTATGGCAATAATGATAACAACCGATTGCATCAATTGCGGAGCATGTGAACCTGAGTGCCCCAATACTGCAATCTACGAAGGCGGTAGAGAATGGGAGCTTGCCGGAAAAACCTACGGTGATGGAAATGCAGCCCCTTCCGGTGCAGATGGATTCTTCTCGGGAGATTTTTACTATATCGTTCCTGACAAGTGTACCGAATGCAAAGGTTTTCATGATGAACCGCAGTGTGCGGCAGTATGTCCCGTTGACTGCTGTGTTCCGGATCCTGCTCATGTCGAAACGGAAGAAGAACTTCTAAAGAAAAAAGATTATCTCGACGAACTCGGAAGATAATCGCTCAACGCTTTTATTTTAATGAAGAAGGCGGGATAAAATTCCCGCTTTCTTCAAATTATTTTTGTTTGGAATCCCGGGTTCCTTTACTTTACCCTAACTCCCCTTCGATTTTCCCGTTTTTATATTTCAATGGCTTGATCTTTATTTTCACCTTTTTGTTGGATACTTTTTTAAGATACCGGAAAAATTTGAAGAATCTAAATGCCCCGAATGCCATTCCGACTGTCGTAATTCCCGACATAACCGACGGAGTGATGCCCGGAATGAATAAATCCGCACCGGTAACGAAGAGGTTCTTTAGTTTGTATGGGTTGTTCACGGGTTCCCGCATTACCTTTTGAGTGGTTGGCATAACCGTACCGAAAGGATTGTATAATCCCCCTGTGCCTGACGAAGAAGGAGTAACGAATTCAATTGCCTCAATGCAATCAGGTAACTCAGGAACATACAACCGCATCAGTTGATCAAGGTATTTTTTTAAGTCGTCGATGTTGTCCGATTGTGCGAGAAAAGATTCAGGATCGTCTCCATTGATGAAAATAACCGCAAAATATCCCGCAGGCAGAGTTGAATGGGAATTTTCCGGGAACCATGGATACAGGTTACAAGCTTGAGGGATTTCATCCGGATCCGCTGAATTTGCAGGGAAAAACCGCAATATCTCCCCCTTCAGATTGATCTTTTCGCTCTTTTCATTGAATTGCAATTTGAAGACTACGGGGAAGGGGACGAACTCGTGAATCGGGAAACATCCTTTCAACCGTTCCCGTGTTTGCGTGTCAGTTACATATTCGGGCAGAGCCTTAATGCCGGAGCCCCAAAAAACTTTGCCGGCTCTCAACGAGATTTTTTCATCGGTGGTATTAATTTTAATTTCTTTGACTCTTCTCCCGGAAATGACGATATCTTCAATGGTCCCGTTTTCAAACAGTTTTCCACCGGATGAGAGATAACTCGTTTTAAGAGAATTGTAGATGGCATTGATTCCACCTGCAGGAGCGAAACCTCCGTTCAGAAGTCCCATCATATTGATTGCCTGAAAGATGGAGGTGGTGCCCTCGCGGCAGGATGCGAGATTCTGCAACTGCCCTGATATAACAGTTTTGAATTTACTGTCGGATGACAAAGAATTCAGATAATCTTCCGAATTCAAAGCAGCGAATTTTTTTCCGGAGACAAAAAATCTTTCTGTAATTTTGTGCAAAGTCGGGGGGAGAATAAATCTCAGCAGGTAGAAACTTGTGTAGTTTGCGGCATGTTGGATATCCTTGAAAAAGCTGTCCACATTTCCCTTTTCCTTAGGGAAAAGATTTTTCAGTCCATCCATATATTGTGCAAGATTGTCAGAAATGTTTAATCTGGCTTTTGGATAGAAGTGTCGCTCATAAATCGATGGCAATCTCTCCCAAAGAAGTTTATCATCTGTCAGGTAATCAAATATCTTCCTGACAAAGCTGTCGCTTTCCATTTGACCTGAATAAAATGAATCGACATGGATATTCTTTTCACTTTTATCAGGAGTCAGGGCAAGCCCTGTTACAAGTGCGGTCTTCTTTTTGAAGAATTTTTGCAGTATAATCGCAGACGCAAAAGAAGAAATTCCTGCGCCGATAATGATAACATCGAACTTTAACGATTTATTCAATTGCATTGGATTAAAAACAGGTAAAAGGTTTTTCAATTTTATTATTTTTGCACATTATTAAAATAAAGAAAAGTGATGAGAACAGGCAAATACTCTGTAAAAGTTTTTGAATCAGATTACTTTAAACTTGATGGTGGCGCCATGTTTGGAATAATTCCCAAACCCCTTTGGGAGAAAACCAATCCGGCAGACGAGGTAAACCGTATAGCCATGTCAACCCGCGTAATTCTACTCGAATGGGATAACGAGAAAATGTTGATTGATACAGGAATGGGTGAGAAGTGGGATGCCAAATTGAGAGACATTTATGCCCACGACCCGGAAACCACACTTGAAAAGAGTCTGAAGGCGCATGGAATTTCACCATCAGAGATTACAAAAGTGTTATTGACTCATCTTCACTTCGACCATACCGGTGGTTCGGTGGTGGAAAAAGAGGGCAAATTGCAACCTGCATTTCCAAATGCCCGTTATTATGTTCAAAAAAAGAACTTTGAGTGGGGAGTAAATCCTTCCGATCGTGACCGGGGAAGCTACATAAAGCACAACTTTCTGCCGCTTATGGAGGAGGGAGTTTTGGAACTTATTGAGGAAAAGGATTCGGAATTTATGGATGGAATCACTCTGCACACACTGAACGGTCATACCTTTGGTCAGCAGGCAGTGAAGATATCCGACGGTACCTCCACACTTTTCTTCTGTGCAGATCTTATTCCAACGCATGGGCATATACCACTGCCATACATTATGGGTTACGATCTTCAACCGCTGGTTACTCTACAGGAAAAAAAGGAAATTCTGGCGAAGGCAGTGGAAGAAGACTGGACTCTTATCCTGCAGCACGATCCGGTAATTCCGGCTGTCAAGGTGGAAAAAACCGACAGGGGATTTAAAATTAAAGAAAAACTGTCCCAAATCTGATTATTTTGGCGAGTGAAATTGCCACAAAGGAGAATTGTATGGATGAAGCTGTAAAAAAACTGTGCAAAGTAAGTGAACTCCATGAGGGCGAAGGTAAAAGATTCGTGGTGAACGGGGAGGAAATTGCCCTTTTCAAAGTTGGTGGCAAAATACATGCGCTAAGCAACATTTGTCCTCACATGCATCCGGCAGCGATCTATACAGGATTCATTGAAGACGGATATGTAGTTTGTCCAATCCATGGCTGGAGATTTGAGCTTGAGACAGGCAACAAGGAAAACGGGCACAGAGGACTAAAAGTTTTTCCTTACGAGGTGAAAAATGGCTACATATATGTCACGGTTGAAGATGAGACCCCTCATTGGAAGTGGTAGGAAATAATCAGACCGTCTCGAAATTAGCCAAAGAGATTGGATTCGATCTTACCGGTTTTGCTGAGGTTGAACCGATCGAGTGGGAAACAGAATTTTTGCGGCAGTGGATTGGGAGAGGATTTGCAGGTGGAATGTCGTATCTTGAAAAAAATATCGATAAAAGAAATAATCCTAAAGAGATCCTGCCTTCAGCTATCTCCGTGATATCACTCGGTCTGAATTACTGGCAGTCAGGAGAGTATACTCCCGGTATGGAAAAAGTGTCAAGGTATGCCTGGGGGAGGGACTATCACTTCGTTATGTGGGAAATGCTTGAAAAATTTGAAGCCGCACTTCGTGAAAATTTCCCCGGTTGTGAAACAAAAAGCTATGTGGATACAGGTCCTGTGATGGACAAGGTTTGGGCAGCAAAAGCTGGAATTGGCTGGCAGGGGAAGCATTCCAATATAATAAACAGGGAGATGGGGAGCTGGTTTTTTATCGCGAATGTCTTTGCGAATATCAGGTTTGACTACAGTGCACCCCTTGAAGATTTTTGCGGAAGTTGTACTGCCTGCATAGATGCCTGCCCGACAAACGCCATAGTCAGTGAATACATCGTCGACGGAAGCAGATGCATCTCATATCTTACGATTGAAAACAAGGGAGATATCAGCCCTGAATTTGAAGGGAAAATGGATGACTGGATTTTTGGTTGCGACATTTGTCAGGATGTGTGCCCATGGAATAAGAAGTTCGGTACAGAAACAAACAAAAAGGATTTTACAAGATTTGAAGAGACACCCGGATTGAATAAAGAGTTTGATCCCGGTTTTTTTGATCAGATTGACAACAAGGAGTTTAAAACAAGATTCGCTGAAAGTCCAATTCTAAGAAGTAAATTAAAGGGAATGAGACGAAACAGCGGTTTTTTAAGAAGAAATAAGAATAATGATTGAAACAAAAAAAGTACAATTAAAAGGGATGACACTCCCTGAGTTAAAAGAATGGTTTGTAAAAAAGGGTGAAAAACCATTCCGTGGTGAGCAGGTTTTCAACTGGATGTATAACTATCTGGTTGA
This sequence comes from Ignavibacteria bacterium, assembly GCA_017302895.1. Classification (NCBI taxonomy): domain Bacteria; kingdom Pseudomonadati; phylum Ignavibacteriota; class Ignavibacteria; species Ignavibacteria bacterium. The sequence goes on from JAFLBV010000005.1 coordinate 5,221, forward strand.
TGATGCGGATCAGATGCTGAATCTCTCAAAATCATTGAGGGAAATGATAAAAAATGAGACGATTATCAACACCCTCGAACTGACTGATAAATCGGTATCAGGTTCTGAGGGAACGGTAAAACTACTTCTTAAAACAGCACTTGATCACCTTATAGAATGTGTAATCATCCCCGAGGATAAGAGATGTACACTGTGTGTCTCCACTCAGGTTGGATGTCCCTTGGACTGCAAGTTTTGTGCCACCGGTTTGCTCGGATATAAAAGAAATCTGACAGCCGGGGAGATATTTGATCAGTACGCAATAGCACAATCCATTTATGAGAGAGATATAACAAATATTGTTTACATGGGGATGGGGGAGCCACTTCTGAATTTTGACTCGACCGTAAAATCCCTCGAAATTTTTCAGCAGGAACTTACCAAAGCCATCAGTCTGAAAAAGATTACAGTTTCCACGGCGGGCATTGCCCCAAGAATCAGAGACCTTGCAGATACCGGGTTACGACCCAAACTTGCGCTGTCACTACATTCCTGCTTTGAGGATATTCGAACTAAAATAATGCCGATTAATGCAAAATACTCGCTCAAGGAAAATATCGAAGCAATTGAGTATTACATTAAAAAGACGAACACGAGAATCACTTACGAGTACACCATGCTTGAGGGAATTAACGACCGGGACAAAGATATAAAAGCACTTGGGAAACTCTGCCGGAGGATGCCCTCAAAAGTAAATATTATACCTTTCAATTCGCTTGAACACATGAATCCCGAGGGATTTTCGGGTGAACTTCGCTCCACTTCCCGGGAGAGGATCGAAGAGTTTGCCGACCGTCTGCGTGACGAATATGTAACCGTTATGGTAAGAGATACGCAGGGAGATGAAATAGCCGCCGCGTGTGGTCAACTTGCAGGAGTAACGGTTAGAAGCCATGAGTAACAGAAAACTCAGTCATGCGGAAATTTCGGTAAACAGGGCAAAACTTGATAATCTGGATGAAGTAAAAAAAATGCCGGTAGTTGTTTTGCTCGATTCCATTCGCAGCAGTTACAATGTCGGTTCCATCTTCCGAACTTCAGACGGGGCAATGATAGAAAAGCTCTACCTTTGCGGCTACACACCTGCACCCCCTGTTAAGGATATTATGAAAACTTCTCTTGGTTCCACAGAAAGTGTTGCATGGGAGTTTGTGAAAGATGCGGTGGAAGTGGTGAGAAAATATAAAGACTTGGGGTATAAAATCTCGGCTCTTGAGTTGACCGACACTTCAATCGATTACTGTGATATTGGTGGTGAGGTGTATCCACTCCTCTTTATTTTGGGAAATGAGATTACAGGAGTTAACCAAAATCTGCTCGATTTGTGTGATTTTACTATCGAACTGCCACAATACGGGATAAAACAGTCGTTGAATGTTGCTGTAGCTTACGGAATTGCTGTCTACAGACTGAGATCGGTTTTTGACGGAAAGAACTGATTAAACTGTAAAAAACTCTTCGCCGTTGTCTTTTGTGTGGATACTCAATGAACCGGCTCTTACCATCGTTACCAATGTTCTGGATGCCCTTCTTTCGGAGATATTCGCAGCATTTGCAAGATCCTTCACATTGATTTTTTCATGCTTCTCGAGGTAGGAAAAAACTTTTCTTTCGAGATCACCAACCGAAAATTTGACAAGCGGATTTGAAGAACTTCTCGCCTTGAGAATTCTGATCATTTGTTTCGATGCCGGGATGCTTTTATCGTTCACTCTGATATAAACCTGAGCGGTATTTATATCAAGTTCTTCTTTATAATCCTGAATACGATGAGGTTTATTGTCTGATTCCTGAACAAAAACAACTACAAGTTCCTTTTGGTCGATATTGATGAATTGAAGAAGGAAATCGATTTTCGGGGTTATGTAGAAATTTGTGGTTTCATTTATGAACTCAAGTTCGGTTTTCTCGCTTTCAAGCCCCACCACCTTTTTGTTGTCATTTACTCCAAAAATCAGGTAACCGCCTTTGGTGTTGGCGAATGAGATCATCACTTTGGCAATCTTCTCGGGCTCTGTAAACTTCAGTTTGAATTCTGTAGTGGTGCTCTCACCCTCCTCAATAAGATCGAGCAGGTCTCTTCGTTTGATGAAATTGCTCAATGGTGGTACCTCCTCTTTGATTTCCTCTTTTTTAGGCTCTTCTATCGTCTTTGAAGACGGAACCGCCTGGGGTTTGGCTGCTGAGTCCTTTTTTGGAATCGCAGTCGAATCGATTTTTGGAACGATCTTTCCTGTTGAATCCTTGATTTGAGTTGAAGTCGAATCGATTTTAGGAGTATTCCGTGCAATCGAATCGGCTTTAAGACTGTCCCTGATTACTTTAAGAGAGTCTTCAATTTTCTTTTTGATACGGGCTTTTTCTTCCTTGTAAAAGTTAACTTTTGGAAGGATCTTGTTTGTAAAGCGAGTTTGCGGATACTTTGCAACGAGTGTATCATAGACAGCAAAAGCCGAATCCAGCAATTTCAAATCATTTTCCAGAGTGAAACCGGCCGCCAAAAGTGACTTGGGAGCAGTAAATGTTTCGGGGAACTTGAGATAAACCGAATAGTATTTCTGAACCGCCTGATGGTAATCTTTTTTCACATAAATGCCCTCGGCTTCTTCAAAAAGAAGGTCGGCAGGTGAAGCGTTAAGAATAACTTTGGGCTTCCCGAGTTTATCAGCCGCAAGATTTACAACTGATTCGTTTTTAAAATTATCATAAACCAACTGGAAGATGGAATCAGCAGTCGATTTTTCATTTTTGTCGAGATAATAAGACCCGAGTGAAAAAAGTGCCTGACCCTTATACCTGGAGTCCGGAAATTCTCCCAGAAGTTTTGTATAATAATTATAGGCGGAGTCGGGAATTACGATTTCACCAAAAAACACATTTCCAAGGTCGAAATAGACTTTTGACAGAAGGTTTTTGAGAGAATCCGAGGTGATCTGAGGCATCACCGGAGCCCACCCTTTTTTTAATGCAGCCACTGTGGCATTCGGGTTGTTTTGACCGGTTGGATCAGGATTGTCTCCTTGTTTCGGTCTTCCTACGATCATTTCTTCGTCTAATGGTTCCGAAGGTTTTTCCGGAGCAGGTTTGTTTTTCAGCGAATCCTTGACAGCGAGGAGAGAATCCCTGACTTTTTTTGCTGAATCGGTTAGTTCAACGGGAGACTTGAACAGATCTGCGAGCTTGGCATCTGCTGAATCTGCATAGAAATTGAGAGAATCCCTTTTAAATTCCATCGGGTCCTTCAAGTATGCAAGCTGCCTTGAGTAAACATAAAGATTGGTTTGCAGCCCTTCATATCGCTTGAAGAGATTCGATTTTTCTCTGATTCTCTTTACATAGTCAGCAGTTGAGGCGCTCTTTTCAGCCTTAATATAATAAATATATGCAGAATCAAAATTTTTCAGGTTGTTCTCGAACATGTCTCCCAATTCAAACCGTGCTATTCCCGATGATACCGAGTTCAAAGTAAGTGTATCGAGAGCATAAAGCTGCCTGTAAGCCTCATCATACTGACCGAGTTTTTTAAGATTCAACCCCTTTTGGAGCATGATTTCGTCAATTTTTTCCTGATATTTAAACTCTTTTGACATTTTTTGAAGATTTTCCTGCGACTCGCCAATCTTGTTCAATGCTCTAAGGCAGATGCTGTAATTCAGGTTTGAATTATACTCAATTTCAAAAGGGGGTCCAAATCCAAGTGCCGCTTTGTAGGCTTCTGCCGCTTTTTGAGGATCATTCAACTTTTTGAAGAAGAGCTCACCGATTTCATACTGTGCTTTTGCTGAGATGTCGTTTGAAATGTCAACTGCAACAAGGTCTCTTAATTTCTGAACGGCTTCGAGGTATTTCTCTATGAATTTTAGGTACCGTATCTCTTCGATATATACTTCTGACAACACTTCCTTGTCCTCTTCCTTGAGTGCAAGTTGCTTTGCTTCGTCGAGATATTTTAGCCCTGAATCAAATTTCTTCATTTGGAGCTCGGACTTTGCGAGCCAAAGAGTGGCATCTATAACAAGACTGCTGTTAGGTTGGGTTGCTATGAGTTCCTGAAATTTTCGTGAAGCTTTGATGTAACTTCTCTGATAGAAAAAGGCTTTCCCTATAAGGAAGAGAGCATCATCCACATAGGAACTTTTATTGTGGAACTGGAGAAGTTTGGAAAATTTTTCAATCACCTTCGGCAGGTTCTGATTGGCTCCGGCTGGAATTGCTGCCTCTGAAATGGCAAAAATATCTTTTCTCTCTTTGATGATCAGTTCTTCAGCATCATAGTAAAGAGTTTTTGCGTTGTGATAAAGATTGAAGTATGTTGTAAAATCCTGCCAGACACCGCATCCTGATATCAAAAAGGCGGTTGTGAGCAGGATCAGGGATTTGATTACTTTGAGCTTCAAAGCCGGTTCCGAAAATTAATTTGAATCAGAAGGAATTTAGAGAACAGTTGGAATTTATTCAATGCAAATAAAAATCAAAGCGCATCAAATCCTGATTCGCCCGTTCTTATCCTGATTGCATCCGCAACATCAGAAATGAATATTTTTCCGTCGCCAACCTGTCCTGTTTTTGCATTTTTGACGATAGCATCAATAGCAGCTTCGAGGCGGTCATCATCTACAACGAGTTCGATTTTCATTTTGGGGACAAACTCGATCCTGTATTCACTGCCGCGATAGACTTCTTTGTGTCCCTTCTGCCTGCCGTAACCGCGGACCTCGGTGATGGTGAGACCTTTGAAGCCCTCCTCAATGAGGGCTTCTTTTACTTCGTCAAGCTTGAAAGGTCGTATAATTGCTTCAATTTTTTTCATGGTGGTGTCCGTTCTCAGGCGTTTTTACCGTGGCACTGTTTGTATTTCTTGCCGCTGCCACACCAGCAGGGATCATTTCTGCCAATTCTTTCCCCGACTTTTACAGGTTGTGGTCTGCCGACCGGCGCAGTCTCCTGTTCTTTCGGAGAAGGAACATAACCGCCGTGCAAACCGGCATTATCAGCTGATTCCTTTATCGTTCTGGTAGGCCTTCTCTCGGGTCTGCGTGAAATCTGGACACTCTCAGGTTGGGCAGGGTAGAGTTTGAAGGCAATCTGTACTGTCTCATTCCTGATGGTATCGAGCAGTTCGGTAAAGAGATTGAAAGCCTCGTTTTTGTATTCAATAAGAGGATCTTTCTGACCATAAGCTCTAAGATTTATGCCTTCCTTCAAATCGTCCATATCGCGGAGATGTTCTTTCCACTTGTTGTCGATGACTGTAAGGAACGCGAATCTTTCGATTCTCGCCATCATTTCAGATGTGAGCATGTTTTCTTTATGAGCGTAGTAGTCATGAGCAGCTTTAATAACTCTCTCGGTTACACCGTTTTTATTCAGGAGATCCCATTCTTCTCTGTTAAATTTGATGTTCAGAAGAAGGTGAGTTTCGAGATCTTTTTCGAGTTGCTCTATTTCTGCATTATCGTAATATTTTTCAACCAGTTCAGCAGCGTATTCCTCCATCATATCGAGAATTTCAGTTTTAAGTCTCTCACCGTGAAGAGCACGGTTTCTTCTTGAATAGATGATGGTTCTCTGCTGATTCATCGTATTGTCATACTCGAGCAGTCTTTTTCTTATCGCAAAGTTGTTTTCCTCAACTTTTTTCTGCGCCCTCTCTACAGAACGGGTAATAATCGGGTGTTTGATTACTTCGCCTTCTTCGAAACCCGCACGCGACATAATGGCAGCAGCCCTGTCACTTCCGAAAAGCCGGAGGAGATCATCTTCAAGTGAGAGGAAGAAAAGTGTGGTTCCGGGGTCGCCCTGTCGACCGGCACGACCTCTTAACTGACGGTCAATTCTTCTCGATTCATGCCTTTCGGTACCAAGAATGAAAAGTCCGCCTTTTTCTTTAACGCCGGCACCCAGTTTAATGTCAGTACCACGACCAGCCATGTTGGTTGCAATCGTAACTGCACCCGGCTGACCTGCAAAAGCAACCACTTCGGCTTCCCGCTGGTGCTGTTTTGCATTAAGAACATTGTGCCTTACGCCTCTTAGTTTGAGCATTCTGCTTATGGTTTCAGAAACTTCCACGGAAGTGGTTCCCACCAGTACCGGGCGTCCTTCTTTTTGAAGTTCTTCCACCTGATTCACGACCGCATTCAGTTTTTCCCGTTTGGTTCTGTAGATTTGATCGTCTTCATCAGATCGTGTCATCGGTCTGTTGGTTGGAATTACCACCACATCGAGTTTGTAAATTTCATCGAACTCACCTTCTTCAGTCTCGGCAGTACCTGTCATACCGGCGAGTTTTTTGTACATTCTGAAGTAGTTCTGGAGTGTGATGGTTGCGAGGGTTTGAGTATCTCTCTCAACCTTTACATTTTCTTTGGCTTCGATTGCCTGATGCAAACCATCAGAGTATCTTCTTCCGGGGAGCACACGACCGGTAAATTCATCAACGATTGCAATTTTACCATCTTCAGTGATAACATACTCATCATCTTTTTCGAAAAGTGTATAAGCTTTTAAGAGCTGATTGATGGTATGCAGCCTGTCCGATTTTTCTGAATATTCGAAGTGAAGAATTTCTTCTTTTTTCTTTTTGTCAGCCTCGGTGAGAGAAGCGTCATTCTGAATTTTGCTGATCTCAGTGCCGAAATCGGGGAGAATAAAAAACTCTTTTCCGTCCGCAGTCCCTTTTGCAAGTTCTTCTCTTCCTTTTTCCGTAAGCTCGATCGAATTGTTTTTCTCGTCGATTACAAAGTAGAGCTCTTCATCGATAATGTGCATGTTTCTGCTTTTATCTTTGAGGTATTCAAGCTCAGTGTTCTGCATCAATTGCTTGTATTCAGGTTCGGAGATTACCTTCATCAGTTTCTTGTGTTTCGGCAGTCCGCGGTATGCTCTGAAAATTTTCACACCAGCTTCAGTTATGTCATCCTTTGACGGATTAGATGTGAGAGTCTTTTCTGCTTCAGCAAGCATGGTAGAAACGATATTGGACTGAAGCCTGTGAAGTCTTTCGATCTTTGGCTTCATTTCATCATATTTCTGATTGTCAGAATCGACGGGACCTGAAATTATGAGGGGGGTTCTTGCTTCATCGATGAGAACTGAATCCACCTCATCCACTATCGCATAAATATGCTTCCTCTGGACCTGGTGTTCGGGATCGATCGCCATGTTATCTCTAAGGTAATCGAAACCAAATTCGTTGTTTGTTCCGTAGGTAATATCACATCCATACGATTCCCGCCTTTTGTCAGGGCTCATAGTACCGAGTATTGCACCCACTGAGAGGTCATGGAATTTAAAAATTTCTCCCATCCACTCGGAATCTCTTTGTGCAAGGTAGTCGTTGACAGTTACGAGGTGTGCTCCTCTGCCTGTGAGACAATTGAGGAACAAAGGAAGTGTAGCCACAAGTGTTTTACCTTCACCAGTTGCCATTTCTGCGATTTTACCCTGGTGCAAAACAATACCACCCATTAACTGTACATCATAGGGTACCATGTCCCAGGTAACTTTTTGACCCATCACAGTGTAAGATCTTCCAACAAGTCTGCGGCAGGTATCTTTTGCCACTGCGAAAACTTCCGGTAAAATTTCATCGAGGAGGTCTTCGTATTTATCATCAAGTTCTTTTTCAAGAGTTTCAATTTCATCGTGAATTTCGGTTGCATTTTCAACTTCACCTTCAACGCTGGTGAGGCGGTCATTCAATTCCGCCAGCTTGCCCCTGATTTCTTCAGTTTCCTTGTTGAGATATTCCTTGAAACCCTTGACTTTTTCCTTCAATTCAAAATCGCTTAGAGAGGCGAGAGTTCCATAGTGCTCATTTATTTCCTGTACAACAGGTTGTAATTCTTTATATGTACGGCTGTGTTTATCGCCAAAAATGGCTTTTAAGACCGATTTTAACATTTAGAGTCTGCTCCAAAAAATTATTATAACCTGTAAATTTAGCTATATTGTCACACAATAACAATGTATATTTTTGTATGAGGAATGAAATCTGAATTTCTGAAGGCTGAGGGATGAAGGCTGAAGTCAGAAGTTTGAGTTGGAAAATTTGTGAGGGTGATGATTATTTTGGGCCGGGTGTTTATATTTGTAAGATAACTTTTTTTATTATTTATTCTGAAAAAAGTTGAGTTTAACGAATAATAGATGACTTATGAAAATATTTACAGTGATTGGAATAATATTCCTTTCCACCTTCGTTATATCCTTCCTTGTAGCCGGTCTTATCAGACTCATTTCCCTGGCAATAAACTTCACACGAATTCAAAAAGAAAAATCACAGGATGTCCACGAAGACCTCGCTGTGGTACAGTCTGAAGCCTCAGGTCAGGAGAGTGATCTCGAAATAGTGGCAGCTATCGGGTTGGCTATACATCAGTATCTTGAAGAAATGCATGATTACGAAAGAACAGTCATGACCATTAAAAAAGTAGTGAAACCGTACTCTCCCTGGAGTTCGAAAATTTACGGCTTAAGACAAAATCCGAAAGGGAGGTAGAAAGTGGACTTAAAAATCTTACAGGAGATATTCCCCGGAATATCCACATTATTTACTTCCGATTTGACGATTTCGATCGGAAGAATTTGTTTAATGTTGCTGGGTTTATTGCTCGTTTATCTTGGTAAAAAGGGGGTGCTTGAGCCACTTCTTATGATACCGATGGGCATAGGCATGGCAGCGGTTAACGCTGGAGTCCTGATAATGGGACCCGGAAAAACAGGGAATCTTTTCCTTGATCCGATGGTTTCAGACCCGAAACAATTGATTGATATCCTTCAGATTGACTTTTTACAGCCGATTTATACTCTGACATTCAGCAACGGTCTTATCGCGTGTTTTGTTTTTATGGGAATAGGCGTTCTGCTTGATGTTGGGTTTCTTCTCGCAAGACCTTTCCTTAGTATGTTTCTGGCTGTTTGTGCGGAACTTGGTACATTCCTCACTGTGCCTATCGCAATGGCAATGGGATTGAATGTGAAGGATGCGGCCTCGGTTGCCATGATTGGTGGAGCAGACGGTCCGATGGTACTTTTTACGGCGCTAAAACTTTCACCAAAACTTTTTGTGGCGATCACAGTTGTTGCGTACCTTTACCTGGGTCTGACATATGGAGGATATCCATACCTGATCAAGCTGCTGGTACCGAAAAAGTTGAGGGCGATAAAGATGCCCCCCAAAACAAAGATCAGGCAGATATCAGCTTCGGAAAAACTTTACTTTGCCGTAATTGCCTGTACAATCCTGTGTCTCCTTTTCCCTGTGGCAGCTCCGTTGTTTCTGTCATTGTTTGTGGGTGTTGCTGTAAGAGAAGCAGGACTGAAGCACATAGTTGATTTTATTGCCGGACCTCTTCTCTATGGATCAACTTTTCTGCTGGGACTGTTACTCGGAGTGCTTTGCGATGCTTCATTGATTCTCGATCCACAGATCCTGATCCTTCTGGTTTTGGGCATTATTGCTCTTATACTTTCTGCGGTCGGTGGTCTGATAGGCGGGTACATCATGTATTTTATCACAGGAGGGAAATTCAATCCGGTGATAGGAATTGCCGGTGTAAGCTGTGTACCGACAACAGCAAAAGTTGCTCAGAAATCAGTTCACGAAGCAAATCCTCAATCGATAATACTGCCGGAAGCGATTGGTGCAAACATAAGCGGTGTGATAACATCAGCAATTATTGCAGGTCTATATATCACATTAATCCCGATTTTCTTCAAATAGCAGATCGATACCTTTAAAAAAAAGGCTGCCTGATTTCACAATCAAGCAGCCTTTTTTAATTTTAGATTGAGTATCTGTAAGAATTAAACAATCTGAATTTGATCATTCCAATTCATAACTAATAACTCATAAATCATAACTTGTAATTCTACTTTTGTAGAATCATCTTTACAGTTTGAACTTTACCGCCGGCTTTTATAGTGCAAAGGTAAACACCCGATGCAACTGCACTTCCAAAATCATTCTTGCCGTTCCACTCGTAAGTATATCTTCCGGACTGGTGATAACCATTGGCGATTTCAGCGATTTTCTTGCCGTTTATGTCGTAGATTATCATTGAAACATTTCCTGATTCCGGCAGAGCAAACCTTATCTTTGTGGTTGGATTAAACGGATTCGGGTAGTTCTGTGAGAGCTCGAAGGCAGTCGGAACAGAATTGTCGAAATCGATAATCGCTGTGGGTGACTGAACAGTCGCTCTCATGAAATATGTTTCATTCCATGCAGACCAGGTTGTTCCGTCAAAATCCCAAGCCCGGCTGTTGTTTGTCTGATTGTAACCGAAATTTGGCCTGTTTACACCATCGTAGATCATTCCGATGAAGAAATCATTCGTTACGGTAATGTTCTGTGCCGATGTATTCCATGTGTTCCATCCAGGCACTGTTGATGCTGTTACAGGGTTGTAGTTCACCAGGTCAGCTCCCGGAGCGCCGTTTCCGGCTTTGGTTCTGACGATAGGCTTAAAAGTGGCTGTACCCGCAGTGGTTCCGGTGATATAAAAACTGATTGCCGTCAGTTTTGCGTTGGCAACCGGAGAGGTCATCCTGTTGGCTGATCCCTGACCATTGTTTGGCCAGTTATATCCACTTAGGACGGATCCATTGTCATAGACAAGCTCTGTAATTTGACCTCCCGAACCTCCACCGATGGTTGAAGTCCAGACACTTCTTCCGTGAGTAAAGGCAACAATTTTGTTATCAGAAGCTCTGATTCTTAGATCGGAAACCACCACATTTGGAAGTGAACTTCCGTCCCTGACCCATGAAGTGCCACCATCGGTGGTTGAAAAAACACCGAGGTCTGTGCCTGCAAACAGATTCGAAGTGGAAGCCGGATTAATAGCAAATGAATTAACCGGAATGTTTGGCAGGTTGGATGAGATGTTTGTCCAGGACACACCTGCGTTAGTGGTTTTGTAGATTTTCTGTCCCGAACTGAATCCCGAGAAAGTGGCATAGGCAACATTGCTGTTGGCGGGATCGATCACTACTTTTGTAATGTAGGAAGCAGGAAGTCCTGAATTTCTCAGTGTCCAGCTTGATCCTGCATTTGTTGTTACCTGAACACGCCCGTTTGAAGTACCCACATAAATCACGCTCGAATTTCCTTTTGCAATGGCAAGAGCTGAGATTGTAGCACCACTTCCGCCTGTTCCGTCGCCTGTCAAATCACCAGAAATTGCAGTCCATGAAGATGCAGAATTGGTTGTTCTCCAAACGCGATAAGTACCACCGGCTAATATCTGCGGATTATTAGGATCCATAGTGAAAGGTGAGATAAAGAGAGTTCTGTCAGTTGTCCCATCCCAGAATCCTGAACCTATGGGAATACCGCTCATCGATTTGTTAAAAGAGGCTCCACCGTTTGTTGACTTCAAGAAGCAGAAATTGACATATTCTCCATACATCAGACTCGGGTTGTTATAGTCGATTTCCGTTGCTCCACCATCTCCACCTATAAGTTCACTCCAGGAAGTTCCTGACGAGAAACCAAGGGTACCGTTATCCTGTGTGCCGCCGTAATATTTGGCAAGAGTTGGATGAATTGTACCATAATAGAATTGTGTGATATTCAGGCCATTGTTAAGGGATGTCCATGTACTGCCACTGTTTGTGGTTTTGTAGACACCACCGTCATTCCCCACAATAAGGGTTGAAGAGGATGAAGGGCTGAAAGCGATTGCATGTATATCAGCGTGCATAAATGGTGGTGCGCCTGCCTGTGTGTACCAGTTGGAAATTTGAGTCCATGAAGTACCGCCATTAGTCGTTTTCCAGGCATCAAGACCGGCTGCATAAACAATATTTGCATTTGTTGGATCAATCGCAATAATGTTATTGTACCATGCCTGTCCTGATGTGTAAGTGGTTGCACCCGAGAAAGCAGGACCAGGAATCGTAACGCTCGACCAGTTTGTCCCTTTGTCGGTGGACTTCGAAAATACTCCGCACTCGTTCGTGCTTAGATTATGCCCTGAAATGTAAACTGTCGATGGGGATGATTTCGAGACACCTATTTCATATCTGCCGATACCTGATTGAGTAAAGACCTGCGACCAGTTTGCACCTGCATCGGTTGATCTTCTCACATTTGCCTGCGAAAAATGTCCAAATGAGGCATAGATAGTGGTTGGTGAAGTGGCAGCTATTTCAAGGTCCATACACCTTGCGACATTAATAATTTTGGAAAACGAAGTGCCTCCATCAGTCGATTTTAAGAGTCCGCCACCTGTTGCAGCCCAAAGGGTGTTAGTGGTTCCGTCAAATTCAAGTTTGTTGACATAGTAGAAATCGGAATTGGTAGTGGAACTCAACCTGTTCCATGTGGCACCGGCGTCGGTGGTTTTGAAGATTCCCTCGCCCCTGATTGCATCCGCGTTAAAAAAGCCTTCACCGGTTCCGGCATAAATGATATTCGGGTTGGAAGGGTCCATAACGAGAGCACAAACTGCGATATTTTCCATCTGGTCTTTTAGAGCAGTCCAGGATGTGCCTCCATTGGTGGTTTTCCAGACGCCCCCGCCCACGGCACCGATGTAAATAATTGATGCATTATTAGGATTTATCACGACAGCCCTTACCCTGCCTCCGATGTTGCCGGGTCCGACTTCTGACCAGGAAAGTTCCGTGGAATTGTCAGAATTGTCGGGTCTTGTGTTGTATCGGTCAATGTGTTGAAGAGCTTCTTCACGCCAGTTTTCGGGAATCGATCCAGTGGCTGATTTTCTCTGCTCGATGAACCATTTCATTGCCTCGTCAGGGGAGCCATAGTTCAATTTGGCATTTTTCTTCTTATCAATTTTATACTGTAAATAGTCCTCCATCGTCACTACACCAGAATGCTCCGTGGCATACACGAAGGCAAAAACGAGCAGGATTGTGATAGAGATAGAAGACACAAGATATTTGGATAAATTTTTCATTTTATTGTCCGGTTTTTATTTTAAAACTCTGTGGAGTATCCACTTTGTATCGCTAAGGAAGAACTCTATTTTGACTTTGTCACCGGCTTTTTTCTTCGCGAAGTCCTTTAATGCCTGATTTTCGTCGTTATTGATGAGTTCCTTGTTTTCTCCAAGTCTGAAGTTGGGAAAAATTTCATATTGTCCATTCATTTCTGCGATGCTTGGATATGCATCATCCGCAAATATTTTTGTGACAGCAATTTTTGCAGTGTAGTCAGTTTCACTTTTTACATTCATACTCAAAACCTGCACCTCAGCAACAGTTTTGTTTGTCTGGATGGTTGTGGGCTGGTTTGGGGGATTATTTTTATTGGATGTGTCGCCGGATTCTTTGTTCGAACAATTGCAACAACCATAGAAAAAGAATACGATAAAAAGGATTGGAAGTGATTTGATTATTTTCATAAGATATTCCTCGATTAATTTTGGTAATATAAGATTATTTTTTGTCAATTTGTGCATGAAAATTAAGGCAGATGATTTAAATCATATCAAAAAGCGACTGATGCAAATATCATAAACTTGATTAGTTAACATTTAACACGGCGAGAATAAGGAAGTCGATGATAGAAGTAAATATTCACTTGTATTTAATGGATTCAAGTTATATATTTCAAATGCATTTTGATAAAAGTCAGATTAATTATTTTATCAGATTTAATCAAGTATCGAGTCTAATTTCGTGTCAAACAATCATGAAAAAAGGTGCAAAATTGTCAACTCTCCGAACAAATGAAAAAATATTTTACGGTAAAAACGGCAAACCTGAAACGGTTTTGCTTGATTACAAGGTCTATACTGAGATGCTTGAACTAATTGAAGATTCAAAGTGTGTGAAAATCATTCAAGAAAGAGATAAAGAACCAAATATTGACGAGAAAGATTTTTCCCGCAAATTTGGATTGGATTAATGTATACACTGGAATTCAAAAGTTCAGTTGAAAAGGATTTTAGAAAGATCCCAAAAACACAGTTAGTGAAAATTTGGACTGAGATTCAAAAACTGAAAGATGACCCGAGACCAAAAAACTCCCGTAAACTGGCTGGTACAGAATCGGATTATCGTATTCGGATCGGTGATTACAGAGTTGTTTATCAAATAGTTGATGATTCAAAGCTTGTTGTAATTTTTGCTACAGCACACCGAAAAGACATTTACAGATAAATAATCACTGTATCTAATAAAACGATCTACCCTCCCTGTAAGCTAATCATAAAAAGGCTGCCCTTTTGAGACAGCCTTACAAATATTCGACTAAAGCAAATTCTGTTTATTTACTTAAAATCATTTTTACTGTTTTCTGGTTGTTACCTGAGACAAGTCTGCAGAAATAAATTCCCGAACTTACAGGTTTCCCGAAAGAATCCGATCCGTTCCAGTCAACTTCATATGAACCTGCATTCATCGAAGAGTTGTGGAGTGTAGCAATTTCCTTCCCTTGCAGATCATAAACCTTAATGGTTACAACTCCCGCAACAGGGACAGAGAATCTGATTTTTGTGGACGGATTAAAAGGATTCGGATAATTCTGTAAAAGATTGAAGTCAACAGGATTATTTCCAAGTTCCTTAATGGAAGTGGCAGCAGCAGGGGTCGACCAGGTTCCTCTTCCATGTGTATGAACGAATATCTTGTCGTCTGAAGCTCTGTAATCCATATCAAAAATGGCAACATTGGGGAGACTCAAGCCATCTCTGTACCATGTTGTTCCACCATCGGTGGTTGTGAAAACTCCAAGGTCAGTACCGGCAAAAACTGCCTCGGTACGGGTTGGAACAACCAGAAGTGAATTCACAGGGATATTGGGCAGATTTCCTGAAATGTTAGTCCAGGTCGAACCATAGTCGGTAGTCTTGTAAACTTTAGTTCCCGCTGCAAAACCGGAATATGAGATATATGCTGTAGCTTCACTTGCCGGATCAACTACTATCCTGGTCGCATACGCAGTCGGGAGACCGTTGTCTCTGATATTCCATGAGGCGCCACCGTTCGTTGTTACCTGAACTCTGCCGTTGGTACAACCGATATATATAACATCTGAATTGCCTTTTGCAACTGCAAGTGTGGAGATTGATCCGCCTTCTGTACCCGTACCGTCACCTGTGAGATCACCTGATATGGCTGTCCAACTGGTTGCCTGATTTGTAGTTCTCCAAACTCTGTAAGTGCCACCCAATAAAATATGGGGGTTGTTCGGATCCATAACAAAAGGAGTTATGAAAAGGGTTCTGTCAGTAGTACCATCAAAAGTTCCGGGTCCAACAGGAATACCGCTCATCGATTTTACAAAATTAGCACCACCATCGGTTGATTTATAGAAACAGAAATTGGTGTACTCGCCATAGACAAATTCCGGGTTGTTGTAATCGACTTCAGTAGCTCCACCGTCACCTCCGATGATTTCTTTCCAGTTGGTTCCTGTTTCAGAAACAAGAGTACCATTATCCTGGGCACCACCATAAAAGATGTTTTGAGTCGGGTGAACTGCACCATAATAAAATTGTGTGATTGCGAGGTTATTGTTCAATGCTTCCCATCCGGCACCTCCGGCGAAACTTCTGTAAACTCCGCCATCATTTCCGACATAAACTGTATTGGCATTTAGAGGATTAAAAGCAATAATATGATGGTCAGCATGTGCGAAGATAGGGTTGGTTCTTTCGGCATCCCACTGAGAAATCTGTTCCCAGCTTGTTCCGCCATTCGTAGAGCCAAACATGTCGAGGCCCGCGGCATAGACGATGTCAGGATTGGTCGGGTGTACAGCGAGAATGTTGTTGTACCATGCCTGTTGACCCGTGTAGGTAGGGTCTCCCGAAGCAGTTGGTCCTGGTATTGTAACATCATTCCATGATGAACCACCATCGGTTGTTTTAACTAAAGCAGCACACTGGTTTGTTGTAAGATTCTGACCGGAGGCATAGGCAATCATTGGATTGGAGGGAGCAATGGCAACTACAATTCTTCCGACTCCCGAGCGTGTGAAGGAAGGAGAGAAAGATTCACCACTGTTCGTTGAGACGAGAACTCTTCCTTGCTGGCTTAACCCCTGAGCAACAAAAATGTTTGATCCTTTTATGGCAAGATCAGTAACATTTGAATTGTCGCCGAGTGATCTAGGCTGAAAGCTGCCTCCACCATCTGTCGAGTAGAAGAGACCCGCTCTGGTAGCTGCCCACAGACGCCCGTTTGAAGGGTCTATTGAAACTTTATTGACAAAATAAAAATTCTCATTCATTGTTGAACCAAGCTGTGTCCATGAAGCTCCACCATCGGTGGTCTTAAAAATTCCTTCACCTTGGAGTGCATCAACATTGAAAAAACCTTCGCCTGTTCCTGCATACAAAACATCAGAATTGGCAGGATCTATGCACAGAGCGTTTACTGCAAGATTCTCCATCAGGTCTTTTAAGGGAGTCCAGCTTGCACCGGCATCAGTGGTTTTCCAGACACCACCGCTGGCAGCACCAATAAAAATTGTGTTCGTATCCGTCGGGTGAATCACCATTGCCCTTATTCTGCCTCCGATGTTACCCGGACCGTGGGCTGTCCAACTAAATGCTTCAGTCGTCAGCGGATTTAGATTGAATTTCTCGATATGCTTAAGTGCATTCTCTCTCCAATCGACGGGAATGGAGCCGGTGGCTGACTTCCTTTGTTCGACATACCATTTTATGGCTTCGTCAGGCTGGTCATAACTCATTTTTGATGGTTGCTTTTTCTTCTCGATTTTGAATTTCAAGAAGGCGTCTTTTGTGTAAAAGCCATCTGCCTGATTCGCAGTTTTGAAGGTTATCACAGTAAGAACTGAGATAAGAAGGATAGAAAAAAATGAAAAAGTATTGAGTTTCATTTGACACTCCATGATTGTTTAATACTGATCACGCATAATCCCGGTGAGGTATTATATATTTATTTGTAAACTTTGGGGTTGGGTTCGGATTCAGTAATATTAAAAAAGTAACACCTCTAAATATAACAATAATTTAAATAAACCGTACATTTAGTTTTAATTTTTTTTCAACTTTTGAAGTTTTGATTTGGCACTCTCGGAAGAGTTTAATTTACGGTTGTTCGAACTTGTCTCCGGATATCTCCCTTCAGGGGAAATCGGGCAGTTGTCTGAGCTAATACACAAAGAGACAGTAAAGCACCACTTCCACAGGGGATGTGAGAATAATTTCTTAAAAATTTTGGAAAGCAGTTTTAACAAGGCAGCACTTGCCAGGGATTTGATAAAATTCCCTCAGCAACTTGAAGTTATTGTTTCCGTGGCAGCCAACAGTAACTATCTTTCTGATGTGCTGGTTAGAAATCCCGAATTCCTTTACCGGATATTTGATCCCACACATCTGGAATCCCGCCTTGAAAGAAACCTTTTCAGAGAGACGGTTTTTGATTCAGTTCTTAAGCAGAAATCTTTCGACCATAAAGTACGCAGAATAAAAACCTTCAAACGACAGGAAATCCTCTCGACGGGTGTTAAAGACCTGATTGGATATATCGATCTAAAGCGGGCTACAGAGGAACTGTCAAACATGGCTGCCGTTCTGGGTGAGGCTTTGTTTCTTTGTTGTTTTGAAAAGGTATTGAAGAAGTATGAAATTGATAACATCGGTTTTCCGGAACTTGCCGGGATCAGGAAGGTTGATAAAAAAGATGAAGAACTGTTCTCCGGGTTGACGGATTATGCAGTTATCAGTCTCGGAAAACTTGGCGGAAGTGAGCTTAACTACAGTTCCGATATCGATTTGATTGTAATATTTAATGATAATTTTCGTCTTCCCAATGGACGGGAATATTTCGAACTGCTGAATGAAACAATAATCCTGTTTACGGAATCGGCAGTCACCGTTACAGATTCGGGTTACCTTTTCAGAGTGGACTTCAGATTGCGACCCGACGGGCATGCTGCTCCTCTTGCAAGAACTTTGCGCGATACCATCCTTTACTATGAGACACGGGGAGAGAACTGGGAGCGGCAAATGCTGATTAAAGCGGGATATTTTTGTGGAAGTCAGGAGCTTTATCAGCGCTTTATTGATTCTGTTACACCTTTTATTTATCCGGCATCTTTCTACTCTTCGCCAAAAGAGCAGGTCGCGCGACTAAGAAACACGATGCTAAGAACGATTGGCGACGATAAAAACATTAAGTTGTTCAAAGGAGGAATCAGGGACATAGAATTTGGAGTGCAGGCTCTTCAACTCCTGAACGGAGGTAAAAACAAACAATTGAGGACTGGGAATAGCCTGAGGGCGATCTCCGGGTTGCAATCGTCCAAAATCCTCACAGAAAAAGAGGCAACCTTACTAACAGATGCATACATATTTTACAGGAAGATCGAACATTATCTTCAATTGATGAATGACAGGCAGACTCATATAATTCCCGATGAAGGTGATTTGCTGCAAAGCCTCTCGAGATTTCTTGGATTCTATCATGTCGATGCCTTTAATGCAAAACTCTCCGCATACCGCAAGGAGGTCAGGAGCATTTACGAATCGATTATCGGGCTTGACGAAACGGACCCCAAACCGGCAATTGATCTGTCTTTCTTTAGAGATGAAGCAAAAGCGAAAAAGAATCTTCTCTTTTTGAAGGAAGGTAAGGGGTTGATTGAGATAAAGGAATTTGACTCGCGAACTACTGCTTTGTTTCTCGAGATTGAACAAAAGCTTCTTTTCCTTCTCTCGGGGCGGAAATACCCTGACAATGCTCTTTCAAATCTTGCCAAGGTTATTCAGCGGAGTGCATTGCCGTCATACTGGTATGAGGCAATGAAGGACGAGTTCCTGATGGATTGCGTCCTCAACTTGTGTGAATACTCTGATTATGCCATAAATTTATTGACAGAGGATCATTCGCTTAAGGAATTGATCTTTTCAGGGAAAATTTTTGAAAAGATAGATCCTGAATCCGACTATGGTCTGAATACCAAAGCGATACTTTTCCTCTCCGCTTCCCAGTTTTTTCTTGGGTTCATAGATGAGGCAGAAGCGTCGCAACACATTTCTGATACCATCAGACTTAAGGTGGAAAAACTTCTAAAAGAATCATCACGGGGAAAAAGCGGATTTTTTGTTGCCATCGCGGGAAGTTTTTCTCTCGGGGAGATGCACCTTTTTTCCGATGTCGATTTAATAGTGGTCTGTGATGACATGACCTCGCATCCCGAAATGGAGGAGTGGTTCATTAAGTTGCTGGCAAATATAAGGGAAGAATTGTCTCCACTTACTGCCGATTGCAGGCTCAGACCCGAAGGAAAATCGGGACAGCTCGTTTGGGACATTAAAGCTTACGAGAACTATTTCAGAAAGAGGGTTCAGATATGGGAGTTGCAGTCGCTAACCAAGATTTCCTTTCTGTACGGTGATGAAGATTTATATTCTAAATTTATCGGTCTGTTTCTTGAAAAGGTTGCGTGCCTCGATAAAGAGACACTTCGAAAAGAAATTTACGAGATGAGAAGAAAACTTTATCCGGCCTCGTTTAGCGGACTAAATAACCTCCCCGATCTCATAAAAGGGAGAGGTGGTGTTACTGACATTGAATTTATTTCTCAATACCTCTTACTTTTGGATTCGAATTTTCTAAAATTATTCATGGGAAAAGGTAACCGACGGGTACTCGCAGCACATCACACATCTGCAACTTTGGAGATCGAGATGATGCAAAACCTTCTGGAGGGATTTGACTTCCTCAGAAAGACAAGACTCGCTGTCGAAGTAATGTACCAGACAAGTAACAATCTTCTTCCACCAAAGGTGAAAGGGGATAAGCTGTTTAGGTTCCTGGAATTCGGCTCATATGAAGAATTGTATAATATCGTTCAAACATCGCTTAAAAAGAACAATGAAATCTTTCAAAAATTGCTTAAAGGTTAATGGAAACAGTTAAAAAATTCTACGCCTCCATCACAACGGTTGTTGTATTCCTCGTCTATTATTCAACAATGGCTCCCTCCGTTCTTCAGATAGACACCGGAGAACTTGCTGCGGCTCAGGCTTTGGCAGGGATTGCACATCCAACCGGATATCCACTATTTACCATGCTCGGGTGGCTTTTCGCATCGATACCCCTGCCTTTTTCGGTGATTTACCAACTTAATCTTTTCGCAGCGATTGCTACCTCGATCGGTGTTTATTTCTTCATAAAGAGTCTGGGTTACATTCTTCTGAATTTCTCTGTTTTTGAAAATTTTGCAAAGACAAGAAAATCAGGCAAAAGCAAGTCTTCACGCAAAAATGAGAAATCGAAGCAGGTGGAAGTGCAGAGTGAAGAGCCCGCAAAATCAGGGTTCACATCGAATGAAATTTTGCTTTTTTCGATTCTTGGTGGATTAATCCTTGCATTTGGGAAAACTGTCTGGTTCCAGAGCACATCAGTTGAGGTATATTCACTTCATTTGGCGTTGATTTCCGGAGCCTTATACACACTTTTGAGGGCCTTTACTTTGAGTTCAAAAGTTCGCGTTGATGGGAGCAATACCGGGTTCATTTTACGGAAAGAGATACCCTGGCTTGTTTTTGCAGGTGCTCTGGCTCTTTCATTCTCAAATCATATGACAACTCTTTTGATAATTCCGGCAACGGCTTATCTGTTTTTTGTAAGATTTAAATTACAGAAAGAGGGATTCATCACACTTGGGAAAATGCTTGCTCTGTTTTTCCCTCTGTTGATATTGCTGTATGCCTACCTTCCAATAAGGGCGGCTATGAATCCCGAAATCAACTGGGGAAATCCTGTAGATCTGGAACGAATTCTTAGACATGTTTCCGGTAAGCAATATCAGGTCTGGCTTTTCAGTTCATCGGCGGCAGCGGCAAAAAATTTCTCAAAGTTCTTTTCGGGACTCCCGGCAGAGTTCTACCTTTCACTTTTTGCTGCAATTCTTGGAATTGTTTACCTGTTAAAAAGATCTTCAAAGCTCCTGATAACTTCACTTTTACTGATTTTTGGTACAGTACTTTATGCAATAAACTATGATATCGTCGATCTCGAATCATATTTCCTTCTTGCCTATGTCGGGATATCACTTTTGGCAGTATTTGGGATCATTTGGTTGCACGAGAAAACTTCGGATATAAAGAAGACAGCGACTCTCGGGGCTGTTTTGGTTTTGGTTCAGGTTGGATTTACATATAGTTCCGTAAATCAAAGCAATAATCTGATCTTCGAACAGTATACAAAAGCGATTCTGGATAAAGCTCCGAAAAACTCTCTTATATTCAGTTATCAGTGGGACTATTTCCTTTCCGCCTCATATTATTTTCAGCATGTTGAAGGGCTTCGGAAGGATGTGGCGGTGATCGACAAGGAATTGCTCAGAAGATCATGGTATTATAACCAGTTAAATACATGCTACCCGTGGCTGACGGCATCGTATAAACCCGAAGCGGATGTCTTCCTAAGGGAAGTGGTACCGTTTGAGAAGGAAATCCCGTATGAAGCTCAAATAATTGAGAAAGCATACAGGGATGTAATTCTGGCGATACTTCTGAAAAACATGAAGGACAGACCCGTATTCCTCGCTCCCGAACTCGTTGATAAAGAACTTGCGAACAAGGAATTTGAATTGCCGCCAAATATTAAACTTGTGCCCGACCTCTTCTTTTTCCGTCTGACTGATAAAGACGAGTACATTCCGGCTCCTGATCCTGATTTTACATATCATACAGGTGGTGTGGATAATATATACACAGAGCAGATTCGTTTATTGACGGGTGCCATGCTATTAAGAAGAGCGCAGTATGAACTCTCTTACAACAAAAAAGAGAGGGCAAAAGTCTATATTGATAAAGTGATTAAAGATTTCCCGGGAACTCAGGTTCCCCCCGAATTCATGGAAAAATTAAAATAGAAAGAAGCAAAATGTTAGAATTAATTAAAAAATTAGATCCGACAAACCAGTTCGAGGTTTTGTTAAACTCTTATAAACAAATTGAAAACGCTCTCGAAAACGAGTTCGATATAAATCTTGATGTGTCGCGTATTAAAAAGATTGTCATTTCAGGTCTTGGTGGCTCTGCCATCGCCGGTGATGTTTTCTCGTTATGGGCAAAGGATGAGCTAAAAGTGCCCTTGTTTGTGAACAGAAACTACGGAGTTCCAAACTTTACTTCGGCTGATACACTTGTGATTTGTTCCTCTTACTCAGGTTCAACGGAAGAGACTCTTTCAGCTTATGTGGCAGCCGGTGAAAAAGGAGCAAAGCGGGTTTGTCTTACCACAGGCGGGACTCTGAAGGTATGGGCTGAAAGGGATGGAGTAACTGCCGTTCCGCTGATGCCCGGCTTTCAACCGAGGTTCGCTCTCTACACTTCATTTTTTAATATTCTAAATCTCTTTTCAAAACTCGGCCTGGTTAAGAAGGATGATGAACTTGTTGCAAGAATTGTGGAGAGATTGAAAAAGAAAGGCGAAGAGTTCTCGCAACCCGGAAATTCTGCTTACTCTATCGCTGCCGAGGTTAACGGAAAACTTCCTTTAATTTACTCTGCTGCAGGTGTTACTGATTCGGTTGGTACCAGATTAAAAGGTCAGTTTAACGAGAACGGTAAAACTCACGCATTTCACAATATTTTCCCCGAAATGAATCACAATGAAATTATCGGATGGGAAACCTACGGTGTAATTAATGAGTCATATTTTGTATTTGAAGTGCTGGATGATACAATCCACCCCCAAATCAGAAAACGATTCGAAGTATTCAATGAGATTCTCGGTAAACTTAAAGTTCCCGTTGTCATGATTCAGAGCAATCTTCCGACATATCAGGAGAGACTGTTCGATATGATTTACTACGGTGACTGGATCACCTACTACAGGGCAATCGTGTGGGGAAAAGACCCAGTTGAAATTGATTACATACATTTATTAAAAGAAAGACTTAAACAGTAACAGTTCGTGAAACTGGAACTTATTAAAAAATATGATAGATATAGTTAATCTCTCCCTGCAGTTTGGCGGGAAATACCTTTACAAGGATGTTAATTTTAAAATTAATGCCGGTGATAAGATATCTCTTGTTGGTTCAAACGGTACGGGAAAATCATCACTCCTCAAGATGTTGAATGGATACATCGAGCCTGAAAAAGGGGATATTTTCAAAAGGAAGAATATTGCCATTGGCTATCTTCCTCAGGAGAATGTAACCCACAAGGGGAGAACTCTCCTCGAGGAGGCTCTCGCCGGTGTTCCCAATTTGAAGGAACTGCAGGAAAAAGAAGCTGAAATAACCTCCTTGTTAAATGATCCCGAATCTGATCCCGCTGAAAGGGACGGACTTGTTGAGCAGCTCGGAGAAATTCATCTGAGGCTCGAGGAGATCGATTCCTATTCCGCAGAGGCAAGAGTTGAAAAGGTTTTGCTGGGTCTTGGATTCCAGATGAGTGATTTTGAAAAACTCACCGATCATTTTTCCGGTGGCTGGCAGATGAGAATTGCCCTCGCCAAGATGCTTATCGCTGAAAACGATCTTTTGATGATGGATGAGCCTACAAACCATCTCGATATCGACTCCCTCGAATGGCTGACAGGTTTCCTCAAGACTTTCAAAGGTGCACTATTGCTGGTCTCTCACGACCGCCGTTTTGTGAATGCGGTTACGAACAAAACTCTTGAGATTTTCATGAACGATTTCTCGGTTTTTAACGGCAATTTCGATCACTATTTGAAAGCAAAAGCTGAACGGGATGAGCGCCTTGAACATGAGTATGATCAGCAACAGAAAAGAATGAAAGAAATTCAAAGTTTTGTTGATCGTTTCAGATACAAATCTTCCAAAGCGAAGCAGGTGCAAAGCCGGGTGAAGATGCTGGAAAAATTTGATAAAATCGATCTTCCTGACTTTGAGAAAGGTATTGCTTTTAAATTCCCGGAACCTCCAAAAACTGCACAGATTGTATATGAATTAAAAAATATCACAATGAGGTTTGGAGATAATCTGGTTCTTGATAAAATCGATTTACGGGTCGAAAAAGGTGACAAGATTGCGTTTGTGGGTCCCAACGGTGCGGGAAAGTCAACTCTCTCAAAGATTATTGCATCCGTTCTGAAACCAACTTCAGGTGAAAAAATATTGGGTTACAACACTTCGATAGCATGGTTTTCACAGGAGCAGAGCGAGGTACTTGATCCCGAGCTCGATGTCCTTGAAACAATTGCATCTGAATCAGGTGACATGACACTTCCCCAAATCAGGGCTCTTGCAGGTTCATTCCTTTTTACGGGTGATGATGTTTTCAAGAAAGTCGGGGTTCTCTCGGGTGGTGAAAAAAGCAGGGTGGCGCTTGCACTTCTTCTGTTGAAGAAAGCCAACCTTTTGATTCTGGATGAACCTACGAACCATCTTGACTACACCAGTAAGCAGGTTTTGCAGAATGCACTTGTAAAATTTTCAGGTTCTCTGATAATTGTTTCCCATGATGTCGATTTCCTTCAGCCGATCGTGAACAAGGTTGTTGAAATCAGAAGAGGCTCTTTCAAAATCTTCCCGGGTACGATTGAATATTATCTCCGCAAGAGAGGTGAAGAGATGATGGAGAGGGACAACCTCTCAGGACGGACAGGAAGTGTCAAGACGGAAGATTCCGCTGCTGTAAACCGAAAAGACCAAAAGCGACTCGAAGCTGAATTAAGAAACCGCCGCTATAAGGCAACGAAGCATATCAATGATAAAATAGAAAAAATTGAATCAGAGATTGCTTCACTTGAGAAGAAGGTCCAGGAGTGTGAAATGGAGATGGAAAAACCTGGTTTCTTCGACAATGCCCGTGAAGCTATGCAGAAAACAAATCAGTATCAGCAACTCAAGGAAGATATCGAAAAGAAAACCGCCAAATGGGAAGCCCTTCAGTTTGAACTGGAAGAAATTGAGAAAGCTATTGACTCAGCTATGAACTATTAGCTGACTTTTTCGGGACGCAGATACACGCAGAGGGGATGGTTACACGGATATCACGGATTTAACACGGATACCACGGATGGGGAATGGTTCCACGGGTATTACGGATTTCCACGGACATACGAAAAACCCTGATTTCGGAAAAGGAGCGACAATCGTCTCGATTGTCCTGTCGACAAGTGAAACCCTTGTAGAGACATCCTTTTTGAACACGATAATCAAGATTAGAAAGGATGCGTTAAAGGAGCCCTTGTGGCGACATATGGGTAGAAATTCGAGAGACCACATTTTACTGAGCCCTTGTGGCGACATATGGGTAGAAATCTGCAATCATCAATAAAAGTATCGGAAGGACAATCGAGGACGATTGTCGCTCCTCTTCAGATTACCGGAAATTCGCGACAGGCAGGGAAATCAAACTTCAGAGATTCATCCTTCAACTCTCATACTTCAGAAATTCGTCCTTCAGAAATTCATCATTCATCCAAAATCAAAACAGCCAATAGTTCATAGTTAATAGCTAATAGCTATCTTAAACTTTAATCCCTAAAAACTCCTCGGTCAACACAAGCCCGCCATAAATTGCAGCATCGTCTCGGAGATTCGTACCAACAATGGAAACGCACTTCGCAGCATCGGCAATTGAATATTTGAAGAAAGTGTTTTGGATTTTCGGGAGCATGAAATTTTCATTTGCTTCCATCATGCCGCCACCGAGGATGATGAGTTCAAAATTCATCAGGTTGTTAATTCCTGCGAGGACTCTTCCAATTGTTTTGCACGATTGGTTCACGGTTTTTACTGCAAGTTTGTCACCTGCTTCGAGAGCTTTGAAGAGAGCCTTGCTTTTAATTTCCTTGTTTTTGTCGATTCTCTCTTTTAGAACGCTCTGTTTCCCTTTTTTGATTTCTGAGACTATTTGTCTTACAACAGCGGTTCTGCTTGCCAAAGCTTCGAAACAACCGACTTTTCCGCAGCCGCACTTCGGACCTTGTTCGTGAACATTAATATGTCCGATCTCACCGGCGACCCATCCTGAACCACGGTAGATTTTTCCGTCGATGATTAATCCGCTTCCAATACCCGTACCGATAAAAACCACGAGAACATTCTTTTTCCCTTTTGCAGCACCGTAAGCAAGTTCGCCGGCAGCAGCAAGGTTCACATCATTTTCGATAAGGACCGGGTAGGGGAGTCTGTTGTTCAGATGTTCTTTCACATTGTAGTTTTTCAATCCGAGATTGGGAGCCATTCCGATAATTCCGGTTTCTATGTTTACAGATCCCGGAATACCGACAGCTATGGAGGCAACCTGTTCGGGTGTGATGCCTGACTGTTGAATCACCTCATTGGTCAAATCGACGAGAGAACCGGAGAAAGACTCGTGCGAGTTGTTCTCGGGGGTTTGTTTTTTTAGGCTTGAAATTATTCCTTGGGCTGAGTTGACGACAGAAGCGAGTTTTTTGGTGCCGCCAACATCAAGACTTACGACAAATTTCGGTTCCACAATGTGTCCTTTTTAATAATGGAAATGGTCTGACTTGAAAGTCATCTAATATTAGTAAGTTTCAGTCTCATTTTACAAAATTCTGAATCTAAAAATATAAAATTAATAGAACCCGCAAAACATTTGAAGCCACTAAAAAGATTTGGTCAGAATTTCCTGACAGACCCGCACTATATAAACAAGATTGTTGATTCATTTTCCCCCCAAAAAAATGACACTATCCTTGAGATCGGTCCCGGCAAAGGAGCGATCACTGAAAAACTTCTTGCTGAATGCGAAAATCTTCGAGTGGTCGAGATTGATACCCGTGCTATCGAACTTCTGAAAGTAAAATTTCCGTCACTTCAAATTATTGAAGGAGATTTTATGGAAGTGAATATCAGGGAAGTGGCGGGGAATGATAAAATCCGGGTAATCGGCAACATCCCATACAATATCACAACTCCCATAATTTTCAAGTTGCTGGAAGAACGAGATGTCTTAAAGGATGTGATGCTGATGGTACAGCTTGAAGTGGCGAAAAGAATAACCGCGCCACCCGGAAACAAGGAATATGGAATATTAAGCGTTGTTCTTGGCGTGTATGCAACTCTGGAATATCATTTCAAAGTACCTTCAACGGTATTTTTCCCAAAACCAAAAGTGGATTCGGCTATTATTTCACTACATTTCAACAAAGACGAATCGCTGATTAAAGATCACAAACTTTTCAGAAGGGTAGTCAGAACCGCTTTTAACCAGAGGCGAAAGACACTTCGAAACGCTCTTTCTCCGGTTTTATCGGAAATGAAGGTTGATTATACACCCCCCGTTGACCTTGGTTTGAGAGCTGAACAGCTTACTATCCCGGATTTTATCGGACTTTCCAACTCCCTTTGCGGGAATTTTGAAACAGATTCGTGATTTTGTTTGTTATCATTTTATAATTATTAATTTGAGCAAGAATGTCAACCTCCTTATTCGCAAAAGAAGAAAAGAAAATTGAAGTAAAAAAAATGTTTGACTCGATAGCCTCGCGCTACGACCTTCTGAACAGGGTTTTGAGCGCCGGTGTCGATAAATACTGGAGAAAAAAGGCTCTGAAGCTTAGCAAACTCGACGGAAATTCGGTTCTCCTTGATATGGCGTGTGGTACGGGTGATGTGGCGATCCAAGCGCGAAAATATGGAGTAACAAAGATTTACGGTGCAGATTTCTCCTACAACATGCTCACACTCTTCAATAAAAAAGTTGACTGGATAAATAAAAAGAATTTTCAGACCGCAGCCGAATTTATACCCCTTAAGGCTGATTCGGTAACAAATGTAACAGTTGCATTTGGTGTAAGAAATTTCTACGATATCCCGCTGGCATTCAAAGAGTTCAACCGGATAATTAAAAAAGGTGGGCGGGCAACGGTACTCGAATTCGCAATGCCAAAAAACAGATTCTTCAAAGCGATCTACAAATTCTACTTCAAAAATGTACTTCCATTGGTGGGTAAAATGGTCTCGGGTCATCCCATGGCTTACGACTATCTGCCCGACTCCGTAGAAGATTTCGACAAAAATGTCGATCTCGTCAAACTCTTCAAAGAAGCCGGATTCTCAAAAGTTGACCGTCATCTTTTTACTTTTGGTATAGTGCAGGTAGTGATAGCAACGAACTAGCTATGAGGTATTAACTATGAACTATGAGCTGTCTTATTTTAAGAAAATGTGCAGGTTAAAAAAGCTTATAGCTCATACTTCATAGTTCATAACTAACCTTTGACTCTCAGATCTTTTATCCTAAGTTGTGGATGCGGTTTGCATTCCCGACCGGTGTTGTCGATGGTATAGACGATATCGAGACGGGTGGATTTCTCTTTCACCTGTTCCTCGAAGTGTCCCAGATCGAAACCGATTGCATCGAAAATTTTGTCGTTCCCGTTTTGCCTGAGTTGCAGGAGCAGATGGTTATGTCCAACTTTTCTTACGAATCCGGTGTGTGAAACATCTTCGGACAAAAATACCGGTCTTGGATTATCGGGACCGAAGGGTGCGAACTGGTGGAGAATTCTTAAAAATTTGGGGGTAATTTCGGATAGTTTGATTTTGGTATCAATTTCAATTTGCGGGATCAGATCGTCATTTTTAATTTGTTCTTTTGCCAGAATATTGAATCTTCTCCTGAACTCGGGAATGTTATCGATGTTAATCGAAAGTCCGGCGGCAGCCTGGTGCCCTCCATAATGATTCAACAGGTCACTGCAATGTTGGAGTGCTTCATAGATATTGAAATTCGGGATACTCCTTGCGGAACCTTTTGCTACACCGTCGATGGTGGTAAGCATGACAGTTGGCCTGTAATAAAGTTCAACCAGTCTGGAAGCAACAATCCCAATCACACCCGGATGCCATTCTTCCTCGTGGAGCACCAATGCCATGTCTTCTTCGAGGTCGTGGATTCTTAACACTTTCTCGAGTGCTGAGTTAAGAGTCTCCTCGTCAAGTTTTCTTCTTTCCCAGTTTTCAGTTTCGAGTAATCGTGAGAGTTCTTCGGCGCGGGAATAATCATCCGTCATCAGGAGTTCAACTGCAATTTTGGCATCGCTTAATCTTCCGGCAGCATTTATTCGCGGTGCAATCGAAAAGACAATTTGTCCGGCATTTAACTGTCCGGGTTCTATTCGGGTGGCTTTCATGAGAGCCAAAACACCCGGTCTTGGTGACTTGTTTATCAGGTCAAGTCCATACATTACGAGAATTCTATTTTCATCTGAAAGAGGTACGATATCTGCAGCTCCTGCCATTGCGACAAGGTCCAGATATTTCATGGGAAGTGACTGTTTGCCGAGTAGTGCTGCTACAGCTTGTGCAAGTTTGAATGCTACACCCGCTCCAGAAAGATACTTGAAAGGATAGTTACAACCCGGTTTCAACGGGTCGAGAACTGCAAACGCTGCAGGCAAAACTTCCCTTGGCTGATGATGATCGCAAATGATCATGTCAATGCCGAGAGACTTTGCGTAAGCCGCCTCTTCCACCGCAGTGATTCCACAATCTACCGATATAAGGAGAGAGGAGCCCGTTGATTTTACATAGTCGATACCATGATTGGTGATTCCGTATCCGTCACGAAGTCGATTGGGGATAAAAAACTGAACATTGGCACCCAGTTCCTTCAGGAACATATACATAAGTGCGGTGGAGCAGGTGCCATCCACATCATAATCGCCGTAGACGAGTATTTTTTCATTTGATGTAATAGCTTGGATTACACGCCGTGCAGCAATCTGCATGCCATGCATGAGGAATGGATTGTGAAGACCTTCAAGGTCAGGCTTAAAGAAATATCTCGCTGCAGGGAAACTTTTTATGTTTCTGTGAATCAACAGCTTAGCGAGTACTTCGGAGATGTTCAGAGAGTCTGCGAGAGATTTAATCTCGAGATCGTCACGAACAGATCTGATCTTCCACCGTTTAGTTGCCATAGTGAACTTACCGTGGAAATATAATATATAGACCTGACTTGTAAGCCGGATTCTGTTCCGGTTAAAAGAAATTTCTACAAATGACTACACTTAATGGCGAGTGAGCCGAACGGAATTATCTTCCGGGTGGATACTTAAATCTTTGTACAGACAATGTCATCAGGTGTAAACTCATATTGTAAAAATTAAATAAACCGAAGGCAATCATTTATCTGGGATGAAAATTACTTTTCACCTCGAGCAGCCTACCCGAAGACATTGGACGGACAGCCCTTCATCCCGCAGAACGGGAATCGTCTTCTGCTTGGCTTTGCTCCGGACGGGGTTTACCTTGCCGAGGATGTTACCATCCACGCGGTAGGCTCTTACCCTGCCATTTCACCCTTACCCCGATTACTCGGGGCGGTATCTTTTCTGCGGCACTTTCCGTAAATTATCCATTA
Source organism: Ignavibacteria bacterium (assembly GCA_017302895.1). Lineage (NCBI taxonomy): Bacteria > Pseudomonadati > Ignavibacteriota > Ignavibacteria > Ignavibacteria bacterium. The sequence goes on from JAFLBV010000005.1 coordinate 35,547, forward strand.
CAGATAACCTCCCGGGCGTTACCCGGCGTCCTGTCCTAAGGAGTCCGGACTTTCCTCTGCCGTTATAATCGCGACAGCGATTGCCAAGTCAAGTCTATAAAAATATTCCGTGATTTAAAAATTTATGAAAATTATTTACAATGAGCAAATATACAAAAAGGGAAGGAGAAAAAACAGTTTTTAGTTATGAGTTATGAGTTATTATTTATTTTTTGGTTGGGAGGTCTTTTCTTTGAGGGTTTTTATTGAAGAAGTGAGTAGCCGGAGCAGTTCTTCACATTCTGCGTATATACTTTCAAATTCGATTTGTGTGAGAATTTCTGATCTGACTAATAATCTTAGCCAGAATGAGGTCTCTGAACACTCTTTTTGAGCTATGGAGAGTTTGTGTATAAAATCCGTTGTAGATTCTGCATATTTGGCTTCACTTATGTTAGCTCCGATACTTGTACCGGATTTCAGGATTTGCTTCGCGAGCACAAATTCTTTCTTCTCTGAAAGGTATCTGGAAAGTTTTACAATCCTGACAGCGAAGTCCATGCTTCTATCCTCATGCAGAGTCATCAATCAGCCTCAAATACACAAACTCATAACTCATAACTCATAATTAATAAACGCTATTCGTCCATCTCTCCCGCTTCATTGGCGATTTCGGCAGACACGATGATTCTTCCGCAGTATTCGCAGGTGAACATACGGGCGTTGCGTCTGATTTCAAGTTGTCTTTGGGCAGGTATGATGGTCTGGCAGCCGGAGCAGGCGTTTCTTCTGATTCTTGCAACGGCGAGTCCTTTTTTGGCGGAGCGGACACGGGTGTAGAGAGAATAATCACTCTTCTTCATTTGGGCGACGAGAGACTCTCTCTGCTTCAGGAGTTTTTGCTCTTCCATTGCGTTGTTTTCTTTGATGAGAGCCAGTTCATTACGCTTGTGTTCGAGGTCTTCTTCAAGTTCAGCAACTTTGGGGTTGAGGGCTGCAATCTCTTCGTCAACTTTTTCCATGGTTGAAACAAGGAAATCACTCTCTTTTTCAAGTCTGGTACATTCAGCATCAGCAGCGTCAATCGACTTTGTGATGGTGTCGTACTCTTTATTGTTCCTTACTTTATAGAGCTGTGCTTTGGCTCTTTTCTGATTGTCGAGAAGTTCTTTGATTTTCTCATTGTTTGCTTCTCTTCTTTCGACTGCATCAACTCTCTGAGCCACCATTTCTTCTATGGTTTGTTTGAGGGTTTCCAATCTTGATTCGAGAGCTTCAACTGTAAGAGGAAGGTCACCTCTCTGCTCTTCGAGTTTGTCTATACTTCTGTCTATCATCTGAACCTGATAGAAAAGCACCAAGTTATTTTTCAATGTATATTCTCCTATTTAAAAATTGAAGTAGTGGACAGGATTCTCATCACCGTCATAAATAAAAACTTTTGTGTCCTCGTTTTCTTTTACCAGAAAATCATCGAGTTTTTTCTTCATTTCCTGAAGTACCGGGACCTCAGTTTCAAAATGTCCTGCATCCACAATCAGAATGTCATCTTCAGCATCCTGAAATGTGTGGTATTTTATATCCGCTGTCACGAAGGCATCGCAACGGGCGGCAGCGGCATCCTCCCAGTATTCTGAGGCGGAACCTCCAAATACAGCCACTTTTTTAATCTTTTTGCCTGTCAGTTTTGAGTGTTTCAAAGATTTGCAGCCGAGACCTTTGGCGATATGCTCCAAAAAGGCTGTTTCCTCCATCTCTGCGGGCAATGTTCCGATAACTCCCATTCCATAACGGGTTTCATCATTTTTTAACGGGTAGATATCGTAAGCGGGTTCTTCATAAGAGTGAACACTTTTCATGGCATTCACAACTTTTTTTACATTTCCTTCGTTTACCAGCACTTCAAGACGGACTTCTTTCACTTTTTCAAAAGCTGATTTTTGACCGACAGAGGGATTGCTGTTTTCGCTGCCAACGAAACTTCCTGTTCCCGCTGAAGTGAAACTGCAGTTTGTGTACTCACCGATTACCCCACCTCCTGCGGAAAAAATTGCAGCAGAAACGACATCAACATCATTTTCAGGCACAAAAACCACCAATTTCATCGACTTGCCTGATACAGGTTTCAAATACGACAAATTCGAAAGATTTAGTTTTTTTGCCAACTGGTGGTTTACTCCGTCATGGGTGAAATCGAGGTTTGTATGGTAAGAAAGGAGGGTAAGATTGTTTTGAATAAGTTTGTATATCAATTTTGAAGTTCTGCCTGAGTCCGGGGTTATCTTTTTTAGAGGGGAAAAGATCAGCGGGTGGTGGCTGATTATCAGGTTGCACTTCAATTTCTGTGCTCGCTCGAGGGCATCTTCGGTAACATCAAAACAAAGCAAGACTCCGGTTACCTCCTGTCTGCCTGAGCCGACCAGCAATCCGGTGTTATCCCGCTCCCATTGGATGAACTTTGGTGCCCAACTTTCAAAAAAAATTGATATTTGTTGTACTGTCATAAGAAAAAAAAAGCACTTCGTAAACGTGAAGTGCGGTAAATAAAACGGTAACTAAAAAGCGTTGCTGTTGTTAGGTATAAATTGTCTAATTGGTTTTTTCGTCATTTTGCAAAGTGTAAACATAAACTTTACAAAAATATAAATTTTTCGTTACATGGCAAAATATACCTGAAAGTTTATAATGAAATTGCAATACATTAAGGCAAACAATTAAACCGGTTCCACCCAGTTATCATCTTCTTTAATGAGATCAATCAGTTTGTCGACTGCAAATTCGGTAGCTATTGCTTTAGTAACCACTTCTTTTCCACGGTAAAGAGTAATTTTTCCGGGACCGCTTCCTACATAGCCATAGTCTGCATCAGCCATTTCACCGGGTCCGTTCACAATGCAACCCATGATGGCGATTTTTACACCTTTGAGGTGAGAGGTTCTTTTACGGATCATTTCGGTCGTTTCCTGCAGGTCAAAAAGGGTTCTTCCGCAAGAGGGGCATGCAATATATTCCGTTTTGGAAGTTCTTACTCTGGCAGCCTGTAAAATTCCAAATAGCACTCTGTTCACAGTTTCGGTATCATGATTGAACTCAGGTTCCGTACTCTCAACCGTAACGAATACACCATCACCAAGACCATCTATAAGCAAACCGCCAAAATCGGTTGCGGGGTAAAGGAGAAAATTTTCCGGGTTAATATTCTTATAGTGACGATGGAGTACTACAGGATTCCTGATTTCATTTTGAATCAATTCAAAGAAAAACCTTCTCTGTTCGGGAAGTCCGTGTTCGTTATTCGTTCCGAGGAGAATTATAGTGTATGCATCCTCTTTAAGATGGTTAATGACTTCATTGTTAAGTTCAGGAAGTGAAATGCTCAGAAATTTGAAAAGAAGCTCGGGATCATTTTCCGAGAGATATTCCTCTTTTGTGAGTACAGGGAGAGATCTACCCTTGTTTTCGAGGTTCTTCCAGAAATTATAAGTGAAAATCCCTCTAGATCCGTGAGGCAGATCAAACCCGGGCAGATTTTCGCCAAAGTAAAAATAATCGCTCGCCTGGTCGTTCATATTCCACTTGTCTGTTGGTTCATCATAAAAATAACCAACAGAAGCCAAAGATTCAGGTTTTGAGACATCGGCGTTTGATAAATCGGAAACAACAACAGGAACCGAACTTCCACCAACATTTAAGAGCTGGAGGGTTTCTCTCCTTTTGTAATCGAATGGATTTATTGGAGAGACACCTGCTTCCGGTATTGGGGTATGGCTTTTTCTGTTATCGTATCTGTTGGCAAGGGCTATGGCAACGGGGGATTCGAATTCAGGATCTTCCGTCAGGCTGACCCTTATTGTATCTCCCAAACCATCTTCAAGGAGGGCACCAATTCCAAGAGCAGATTTAATTCTGCCATCTTCGCCTCCACCGGCTTCGGTTACACCGAGATGAAGCGGATAATCCATTCCCTCTTCCTCCATTTTACTTACAAGCAGTCGATACGCTTCGACCATTACCTGTGTATTGCTTGCTTTCATTGAGAGGACGATATTGTGGTAATTTTGAGCGCGGCAGATTCTTACAAACTCGAGTGCTGATTCCACCATGCCCAAGGGAGTATCACCAAACCGGCTCATTATTCTGTCGGACAGGGAACCGTGGTTTGTACCGATTCTCATGGCTGTACCATATTCCTTGCAGATCTTAACGAGGGGAGTGAACCTCGTCCTGATTCTGTCAACCTCTGCCATGTAGGTTGCGTCATCGTACTCAATTACTTCAAATCTTTTTCTATCGACATAATTTCCCGGATTTACCCTTACTTTTTCCACAATTCTTGCAGCGAGTTCTGCTGCGTTTGGAGTGAAGTGGATGTCTGCAACGAGAGGAGTGTTGTATCCCCTTGCCCGTAGTTCATTTTTAATAACTTCGAGGTTCTTTGCTTCTTTCAGGCTCGGAGCGGTTATTCTTACCAGTTCACAACCGGCTTCGATCATTCGAATCGACTGTTCCACAGTGCCTTTTGTATCCATTGTGTCAGTTGTGGTCATGCTTTGAATGCGGATGGGATTCGAACCACCAATTCCGATATCCCCAACTTTCACTTCCCGGGTTAAATATCTGGAATATTCTGTCAATGAATTGCAATATTTTTTTAGAGCATAAACATTGTTGGTCAACAGCACTTTTGGATCAAAAATTTGTGTCATGGCAGGGTTTTATTTTTCAAAAATTAAAAGAATCAAAAATTAAATTTAAATATATCTTCTGAAGAGTTATTTTTGTGAATAAACTTAAAAGGAAAGAATAAAGTTCATAGTTCCGGCGGAATGAGAAAAAGGTAAAACCAGTTTACCGGTCCGTTTCTTCCGCTTCTGCTCTGTAAAGTCAAACGATGCAAATATCTGAAGAAAAAATCCAAGAAGTATTACTGGCCGCCGATATAGTTGATGTGGTGTCGAAGTTTGTCCGTTTGAAGCGGTCGGGTTCCAATTACAGCGGACTGTGCCCGTTTCATTCCGAGAAGTCCCCTTCGTTTATGGTGAGCCCTAAAAAGCAGATTTATAACTGCTTTGGTTGTCACAAGGGGGGAAATTCGATAAAGTTTTTGATGGACTACAGCAATCTTTCCTTTTTGGATGCTGTTCGTGAACTCGCCCGCGAATATGGAGTGGATTTACCCGTTCAGGACGAAAAAACGAATGAAGAACAAAAAAAGTTTGAAGAATATTACGATCTTACAAAAGCCACAATCCGTTTTTTTGCTGAACAGCTTATTCAAAATCCTGACAACAAACATATTCTTGAGTATCTCCGGAACCGGAAAATCAATGATGCGTCAATCAAAAATTTTAGTCTAGGTTACGCACCCGGTGTGCGGGGGAAGCTGATTGATTTTTATAAAAAAGGCGGGTTCGACCAAAGAAAAGCAATTGAGCTTGGTTTTCTGGGTGAATCCGAGGGGAAAATATATGAGAGATTTGCCGGCAGACTGATATTTCCAATTTTCTCTCATCACGGACGGGAAATCGGGGCAGGTGGCAGAATTCTCGAAAAGCGGACAGATACGGGGAAATATATCAACTCACCCGAAAGTCCGATATACAACAAATCGCGGGTACTCTATGGACTTTCCCACTCGAAAGATGAAATACGCAGACTCGATCAGGTCATCGTAGTTGAGGGATATCTTGATGTGATCTCCCTTTTTCAGAATGGGATAAAGAATATTGCGGCTGTTTCTGGGACAGCACTTACCGATGAGCAGGTGAAACTCCTTTCATCATACACGAAAAACATTTACCTTCTTTTCGATTCGGATCCTGCCGGTTATAAAGCTGCGATGAGAAGCATTGAAGTGGTGCTCAGACACAATTTGAATTTGATGATAATGTCACTTCCTGAGGGTGAGGATCCGGATTCCTTCGTTCATAAATACGGTGCCAAAGAATTTTTGGAATTCGTTAAAAATGCAAAAGAGTTTATAGATTACCAGTATCTCGCGTTTGAAAAAGGGGGCTGGTTCAATAATCCCGACAAGATGACAGAGGCAATAAAGGAGATGGTGCGTCCCGTTGCTCTCATCCCTGACGAACTCAGACGAACAGTTCTGATCAAAAAAATTGCTGAAAAATTCCAGTTCCGTGAAAGAATTCTCGAAGAGGAAGTTAACAGGATCAGAACTCAGGATGTGGAGCAGCGACACTTCGAACCGAGGGAAAGACTGCCTCAGCAGGGTGAAAAAAGGGGAGAGACCGGTACCGCTGTTGCTAAAAGTGATGAATATTCAGGGCATCAGACAAAAACTGCCACCGAGTTAAATGAAATTGAGCTGATAAGATTGATGTTTGAAGGGGACGAGCGGGTGTTGCAGTTTATTTTCCAGTTTATCAGACCGGAAGAATACACCGTACCGATACATTATGGTATCGCGGAAAAAGTTTACGAGGAGTTAGAATCGGGTACAATCCCTTCTGTAAAAAATCTTCAGGGAAGGTACCTGGAAGAGGAACAAGCGTATATTATGAATCTCGTCTTAGAAAAACACAGAATCAGCGAGCACCTCGAAGACTTGCTCCCTGTGAATCCCGCAGCAGCCCTGTCAATTTTTACGATTGATTCAGTAAAAAAATTCAGACTTTTGCGAATCGATCAGGCAATCAAAGATATTCAGGCAGATATTGCCCGGACTTCGAACCCGCAAAAAACAAGCGAACTCGCCTTGGACCTCCGTACCTGCATGGAAGAGAAGAAGGACATTAACCGGATAATGGAAGAGATTAAAGCTGACCTGATTCCGTAATCAACTCCTCCAGAATATTTTATATTTTGTGAAAAGTTTAACAATATACGCAAGCGCAAGAGTGACAAGGAATCCCTTCAATGCACCAAGTACAGGGGTGGTGAGGTACTGGTTCATCAGGCCTTCTATTGCAAGCAGCCCCAAAACAGGAGTTATCAGGTTTCCGCCGCCGGCATAGGCAATCATTGGATTTTGTCCGCTGTCGATCAGGAGTCCCATCCAGCTCTTTTTCTTGAAGAAATCTATTAGCAGTGATGAGAAAATTATAAAGTAAAGAGCGAGCCCTGAAGTCAGGAAATAGTAACTCATGGTTGAGTGGTCTTTCTTGATTCCTCCTTCGAAAGGTTCGAGGAAGAACCCGAGAATGAACCAGAATGAACCCCAGATAAAAAGTTGTTTGAGGATATTGTAATAGTCTCCCTTTATTTCCTTAATCAGCACCCATGAAGCTGCCACCAGAGTAAGACCTCCGATAAATCCCTGCCAAACCCATCTGTTATAAAGAGTTACGAGGGAGAGCACAATGAACCCTGCCATAAAAAGCATAAGCCAGAATGCTTTTGTTTTATACTCTGAGAAGGTTTCGTTGATCACGGAAGTGTTGGTCTTCATCATTTTAATTATGATATCTCCCGCGATTGTTCCGGGTATCACAACAAAAAGGTACTTGAGGAAATTTACATTTACAACCCAACCCGATGGTTGAAGTGAAGCGAGATCTTTTATAAAACCTGCATCGGAATTGTGGGAGAGTCTGATTGCAAGAATTATCGCCATGATTCCGAGTCTTAATAAAATATTCTCTCGGGTGAAAATCCAAATCAGTGAGCCGGCAACCGAAACATTCGCAAGAACGGCAATAATAATGTCAAAACGGGACATTTTGAAGCCTGAACCGTCGGGGTATGTGACAAGAGCGAGAAGAACAGCGATTCCAACCCAACCGGCACTTCTCAGCATTAGTCCGGTATTTTTGGATATTGATGAGGGGAATCGCCAGAAAATGAGAAAAAGCAGTCCGAATCCCAACAAAGCAATCAGATAAGTAACTGCATCAGGACTTTTGCTCATCACATGCGGACGAAGGTGCTGGATTGCAATCGCAAAAAATGAGAGCAGTACCCCTCTTTTGAATATCTGAATTATCAAATCAGTTGAAACTTTACCGTCTTTAATTTTTTTCGAGAGAGCAAGGGGGAATGCTGCCCCCATGGCAAAAAGGAAGAAAGGGAATACGAGGTCAACCCATGTGATTCCTGGAAGTGTCGGATTAAATTTATGTGCCGGCGGCGGAATCTGAGCATGATACATCCAGCCCGGGAGGTTGCCCCAGGAAATTCTCCCTGATAATATCATGGTAAGAATTGCAAAGCCTCTTAGTGCATCAAGTGCGTAGGAACGGATGCCGGTTTTCTCTTCCAAAGTTCTGCCTCTCAAAATTCTAAAATCTCTCATTCAAAACTAAACATAATTTGTAAATGGCAGAGAATTTGAGAGGACGCGGAAACCTACAGAGCTATGAACTTTGAACTATGATCTATAAGCTGACTCGGGATTAATGTCGGTTGCGGGAAACAGTGACTACTTTATTCGTAAAACCGCTACATAAATATTTTCGAAAAACACTAAAAATTACCACAAAAATTTGCCAAAGCTTTCATAATTTTGCTTTTAGGGTATTTTGCAACTAATCAAAAAAATGAAATTGAAGTATGAAGTTTGAAGTAGTTCATTGTTCATACCTCAAACCTCATAGCGCATAGCTTTCCAAAGCAGGATGAATTTAATAAATCAAAAACGAACGAGAAAAAATTTATGATCCAAACGATACTAAAAATGGTTACTCTTTTTGCGGTGTCAATATTTATGGTATTTATTCAAGGTTGTGCTTCTGTTGACAATCCTGTACAAGTGTTGCCGAGCGGTTCCATTCAGGTTGTTACAACCGCGGACGCTAAATGCATACTTTACAAATCGAGTGATATAGTATCTGAATGGACAGGATCAAAATTAATTCCGGGTTTGGCTGAAGGTACCTATAAAGTTAAGATTACTTCCGATAAATTCAACTCGTCTTTTGAAGAAAGTTTTGAGCTTGGTGTAAACCAGAAAAAAGTTGTTGAGACTGCCACCGGGTCATTAGACATTAGACTCAAATCCGATTTTACATGGGAAGTTACAAAAGATAATAAATCCCTTTTTTCCGGAAAAGGAAGCCTGAAAATTGATACAATTTGGACCGGAGCCTACAAAGTTAAACTGGGCGTCCCGGGAGTCCCTGATTTTTTGACCAGGGACATTACGGTATCAAAAGCACAAAACTTCATTTTGGAGATGGAATCCGGAAAACTGGATGTAAGAATTCCATCAACAATGGAAGCCGTTCTTTCGCTTAATGACTCGACTGAATTATACCGGTGGAATGGCAGGAGGATAATCGATTCACTGTGGGCAGGTGCCTATCAGATAAGAATAAAAGTACACCCGCTGGTTCCCGATTACACAACCAATATTACGATTGTAAAACAGCAGACAAAAGTGGTTGAACTCGATTATGCGAAGCTGGATGTCAGAGCCAGGAATCAGATGGAATGTGTTCTGTTTCGGGGGACTACAGAGCTTGACCGCTGGTATGGAAGCCGGCGATTTGACTCTCTCTGGGTTGGGGATTATTCCGTGAAGATAAAAGCTAATCCGTTGCTGCCTGAATATTCAACAAGTTTTACGCTTATAAAACAGCAGGTCAAAGTAATCGAACTCGACTACGGCACGCTCGATATCAGGGTACCAGGTCAGATGGAATGTGTGTTGTTAAGAGGCACTACAGAACTGGAACGATGGAACGGCAGCAGAAAGTACGATTCTCTTTGGATTGGCGATTATACAGTAAAGATAAAGGTTAATCCCTTGCTCCCTGAATATTCCACAAGTTTTACTTTGGCCAAACAGCAAACCAAAGTGGTTGAACTTGAATACGGAAAACTGGATGTCAGGGTTCAGAGTCAGATGCAGTGTGTTTTGTTGAGGGGAACTACAGAAGTTGAGCGATGGAACGGCAGCAGATTATTCGATTCACTTTGGGTAGGGGATTACACAGTAAAAGTAAAAGTGAATGCGTTACTCCCTGATTATGTAAGCAATGTGACGATTGTGAAACTTCAAACCAAAACGGTTGAACCCCCCATTGGCAGTTTCACGATAAAAACAAAAAGTGATTATAAAAACACTCTGTTGATGGATGGAGTGGAACAACACGCATGGTCAGGTACCAAAGATTTTAATCCTTGGCTTGCCGGCAGTTACACTTTAAAGAGTCAAATGTTCGCAGGAGCCCCTGCCCCGAGTACTAATTTTACTATCAATCAAAACGAGAACAGGATAATTGAGTGGGAGACGGGAAGTATAAATGTTATCGCTCCCGGCTCCACATGCAAACTAAAAAGAGACTTGGTCGATCAGTTCGCATGGCAAGACAGCAGACTGCTTGATTCCCTGATTACCGGTTATTACACTGTTGAAATTCAGGAACCAAACTCACCATTATGGTTCGGGGATTTCAATTTGATCAAAGACGAACAAAAGACTGTAAGTATACCGTATGGCTCAGTTCAGATAACATCCAATATATCAACTACAGTAACAAAATTGATTTACAACGGAACGACTTTAAAAACTCTGTCGGGTAACGGAACAATCTCAAACATAGTACCCGGAAATTATACCCTGAAGGTGGAGGCCCCTGATTATCTAAGTCAGACGGAAAATATTACAGTAATCAGCGGACAAAACCAGCCGAGGAGTTATGAGTTACAGCAGGACTATTCTCAGATGGTATTCATTCCGGGAGGCACTTTCACGATGGGATGCACAGCCGATCAAGGAATATGCCTCGATAACGAGCGACCGTCACATCAGGTTACACTTTCAGCATATGAAATAAGAAAATTTGAAGTTAATCAGAAGGAATGGCTGGCAGTGATGGGAACCAACCCTGCCAATTTTATCGGCAACAGCAAACCCATTGAATCCGTAACCTGGTACGAAATCATCAATTTTTGTAATTTATTGAGTACGAGAGAAGGACTTACACCCGTTTACACAATTAACGGCCTTGTTGTGACTGCAAACTTAAGTGCAAACGGCTACAGACTGCCAACAGAAGCCGAATGGGAATATGCCGCAAGAGGTGGAGCACAGTCGACTAATACTCTCTACAGTGGAAGTAACAACATCGATGCCGTGGCATGGTACAGTGGTAACTCGAATAACACCACACATGATGCCGGGGAAAAGAGCCCGAATCAACTGGGGATTTACGGAATGAATGGAAATGTTTGGGAGTGGTGCTGGGACTGGTATGGTGATTACTCGGCGGCAAGTCAAACAAATCCGACGGGCCCAGAAACAGGTACCCACCGTGTGGCTCGTGGTGGAAGTTGGAGCAGCAGTGCTCAGTATTCCCGCGTGGCTGTCAGGTACAATTTCGCCCCCAACCTCAAGTACGACTTTCTGGGTTTCCGCGTTGTAAGAACGAGATGATGGGTTTGAGTTATTCCAAAGAGTCGTAATCGATTTCAGGAATGGAAGTCAAATCATCCGGGATTTTGAGTTTTGACGAAGGATTTTTAACCACTTTCAAGCTTAATACTCGAATTAGTTGAATAGGAAGATTACGACTTGAGGCAAATAACATAATTTGTCGCAAAAATTTGCTAAATTTGCGACAAAAAAAAGATTCTAAAATGACAGAACCAATTGAAAAACAAATAGTTAGGAAAATTAAAAAAGCCAAGAGGGGCACGCTTTTTTTTGCTGATGATTTCTCCGGTATTGGGAATACCAAAACCATTAATAAATGCCTTGAGAGATTAGTAAATTCTGGAGTATTATATCGGGTCGCAAGGGGAATATTTATTCGACCGAAAGTGGATAAAATTGTTGGCTTGATAATTCCCGGTGTCGATGAGATTGCTGTGAGCATTGCAAAAAGAGACAGGGCAAGAATTTTGCCAACCGGAAGCTTTGCATTATATAAGCTGGGATTGACTACTCAGCTACCTCTAAATATAGTATACTATACCGATGCCTCTGCCCGTAAAATCAGAATTGGAAACTTTACAATTACCTTTAAGAAAACCAGCGCAAAAAATCTGTCGAGGATTGGCAATATCAGTAAGCTGGTGATTCAAGCGATTAAGGATATCGGAAACGGTAAGGTTACAAAAGAGGAAACAGAGAAAATTATAGAATTATTGAGGAATGAAAAACCCTCACACTTGGAACATGATTTAAGACTTGCACCTAAATGGATAAAAGAGTTGATCGAAGGGAGGATGAAAAATAGTGTCAATGAGTGAAAGTACAAATCTGAGCGAGTGGCTAAAACTAACCGATACTGAGAAGAAAAATCTTTTTACCGCCACGGGCAACAAGGTTGGATTGCCTGCAGTGGCAGTTGAAAAAGATTGGTGGGTCGTACAAACACTCTCCCTGATTTCCTCAATGGAATGTGCAGAATCGATACTCTTTAAAGGAGGCACTTCATTAAGCAAGGGATGGAACCTTATCAAACGATTTTCAGAAGATATCGATTTGGCATTAGACAGGAGTTTTCTCGGATTTACGGGACAACTCAAAAAATCAGAAATAAGACGACTTAGAAAGGCATCATTCGATTATATCACCAACATCTTCCTGAGAGAGCTCGAGGAAAAATTTAACGAGGCAGGTTTTGATCATGTCTCAGTAAATGATGTTAAGGTTGCTAATCACGATCAGGATCCTACCATAATCGAAATTTATTACCCAAAACTTACTGAGAAGGACTCATATATGAGACCCGGCCTGTTGGTTGAAATTGGGTTTCGTTCATTGGGTGAGCCAAACACAAAGAGGTCTTTCCGATCGATGGTGGCTGAAAATTTCTCATCTGCTGCATTTGCCGATAAACCGCTATCCATCTCAACCGTTAATCCCGAGAGGACTTTCCTCGAGAAAATATTTTTATTGCACGAAGAACATCAGAAACCCGGGGATAAAATTCGAATTCAACGAATGAGCCGACACCTATATGATATTCAGATGATTTGTAAAACAGAATTTGCTGATCGGGCTTTTGAGAATCCTGAACTTTATAAAAATATAGTCAATCACCGTCAAAGATTTACTCGCATTTCCGGAATAGATTACAGTAAGCATTCTCCTGCCTCAATCAGGTTTATTCCTCCGGAAAATTTGCTTCGCGTATGGGAATCGGATTATATCCGAATGAAAGAAAATATGATTTACGGGGAATCTTCATCCCTTGATGGATTAATTCAGGAGTTATCTGATTTACAAAGCAAAATTAATCGACTGGATTGGCAATTGGAGCTTGAAGAAAGATAAAGAACAGATTGTGCGAGGAACTAAAGCTAAAACTTCAACCTGTTGAACCTCACAGCACAAATTTTAAACCTCAAAAAACAAATTTATTTCTGGATATTCCCCCCTTGATCAAACAAATCCAGTCCAATAATGTGATCGATAAATGTTTTTCTGTGGTAAGGTGTTGGTCCATATTTCTTAAGAGCGGCTATGTGGTCTTTGGTGGGGTATCCTTTGTTGTGATCCCAACCGTATTCGGGGTATATTCTTGAGAGTTCGAACATGGCATCATCCCGGGTCACTTTCGCAATAATCGAAGCAGCAGCAACGGAAAGTGATTTTGCATCTCCTTTTACGATGGGGAGAAGTGAAACATCAGACTCGAAAGATTTATTTCCGTCAACGAGGATAATCCCGGGTTTTGTGGTAAGCGATTCCACTGAAATCCTCATGGCTTTCAGGGAGGCTCTTAGAATATTTATTCTGTCAATTTCTTCGGCGTCAATTGCTGTAAATCTTACCGTAAGTGCATAAGTATAAATTACCTCTTTCAATTCCCGCCGTTTTTTATCGGTCAGTTTTTTCGAGTCGTTTATTTCAGGCAGATCGAGTTCAGGGGGGAGTATAACAGCGGCAGCCATTACAGGTCCCGCAAGAGGTCCTCTACCTGCTTCATCTGTTCCTGCGAGAAATTCGGTATTAAATCTGATCCGGTAAAAATCGTCGAATGTTTTCATAAGCCGAACAATATCGCCACGATTCCGAGAATCATGATCCATTTAAGATTTCGACTTATCACCGTATAATCTTTTTTCCAGCTTGCCTTTCTCACAGCATCCATGCATGACATTATACCGGGAGCAACGGACAAAGAAATGATGACAAGATACTCAATCTTGTACACCTGAAAGACAAAAGGGAGGAACACAAGAACAACCAGCACAAGGCTCAGTATGGAAATTAATTTTTTTGATGCATCCAGACCGAAGACGATGGGAAATGTAGTCACTTCAGTCGCTTCATCACCCTCCATATCCTCAACATCCTTTACAATTTCCCGTATCAGATTGATGAAAAATGAGAAAATGAAGGGGAAGAGCACTCCGCTGTAGTTGTCTACTGCAGAGGCACCGAAAACGAAGATCAATCCTGTGAAAAACGCCACCGTGATGTTTCCCACCAATGGAATGTTTTTGAGATAATATGAGTAGAAAAAAATGACAATGGAGGACAATGCCGCAATAACCGCCGGGATCATTCCGGCGAGGGATGCAAAAAATATTCCCCCCATTTTGGTGAAAAGATAGAGCCGCATCGCTGTTGTCTCGGAGACCTTGCCCGAGGGGAGGGGGCGATCCGGACGGTTGATTTTATCCGTCTCCACATCCAGAATATCGTTGATGATGTTGCCACCGGCGGCTACAAGTCCTGCCGATATTCCGATGAGACTGCCAAAAAAGAGGACGGTGTCGGAGTAAACTCCACCCATAGCAATAAAGACAGAGAGGAATCCCGAGATAAAAGTAATGATAAAATTGACGGGTCTGAACAAAGTGAGCAGGGAATACCTCTTTATTTGAGAAAATTAGATTGAGAAAATATCGTCACAAATATAAAAAAACATATATTAAAATGTTATTTTTTGATATTTTGTAACCGAAAAAGTTTTCACATAAGAGAGGAAAAAATGAAGAGAACAATACTACTTCTCTCCGTACTTGTGTTGATGGTTTTTAACCTCAATGCACAAATGAGCAACTTCCCCGATTTTAGTCACTACCCCGGGGCAGGAACAGGAAATGTTGAAGGCAGTGCCGGTCTTCTTTGGATTGACGGTAAGCCCCACTATAATCTGAGGTTCACTCCCGATATCAGTTTTGCGAAATTTGGTGTAGGACTTGATCTCAATCTTGAATTCACACCGGAAGGCAAACTTCGTGATGAGAATTACAAGACCGCTTCACAAATTCTTTCGATCATCCGTTATGTCAGATACGGTGAAAAGAAGGATGATATTTTTGCAAAAGTTGGTATGATAGATTATTATACATTGGGACAGGGAAACCTGATTTACATGTATAACAACAGTTCCAGTTTCGACAACAGAAAAACAGGTTTCAACTTTGATGTCGATCTGGGTAAATGGGGATTTGAGTCGATGTACAGCGATTTTGCTGCAGGCGGTGTAGCGGGTCTTAGAGGTTATGTTCGACCTCTCCGTTTCTCCGAAGCTGCCGCAAAGATACCTGTAATCAGCAACCTCGAAGTGGGTCTCTCCTTTGCCGGTGACTTCAATGAAAAAGCCGGTGTTCTGAAAGGTTATTATGATGCCAAGGGAGATTTCCTTGTAACTGAAAAGAAAAGTTCGGTAAGCGGATTCTCGGTTGATCTTGGTTTACCGGTTGTTAAATCGGATATGTTGAGTGTGGATCTTTTTACAAACTACACAAAAATGTCTGATTACGGTTCGGGAGTAAATGCCGGCTTCATGCTCTCCTTAAACGGACTTGGAATGGTAAAACTTTCAACCAAGTTTGAAAGAAGATTCAACGAAGGTAAATTCCTTCCTTCATACTTCGACGGTTTGTATGAGATCGAAAGATTTGCGATCATGGGTGGTGCACCTGCAGGAAAGATCATGGCGCTCGAATTCATGGGCGAAAGTGACAACGGCTGGTTTGGCGCGCTTAGAGCAGATATTGCAAATTATGCAGTAGTTTACGGAAGTTACCAAAGACTCGACAAAACTCCAAAAAGTGGTATTTTACAACTTAAAACTGACCTTTCTCCAAAGGACGGAGCTTATGTTCTCTATGCCGGTTATGAAAAATCAGGTATTCAGGATGAATCAGAGCTCTTCACCACTGATGAAAGATCACACGCTTATGTTGAAGTGGGTTACAAACCCTACAAGTACCTCATTGTATCGCTTGTATATCATTGGACATATCTGCCAATCAGAGATGCATCGAACAATGTGGTTGGTTACGAACCTCAGAAGAGAATTGAACCAAGAGTCAGTTTCGTAATGCCATTTAAATTCTAAAGATCAAAAATAAAGCCTAAAGGCACTTTTTTGACGGTTTTTGAGTTTGAATATATACTCTGAAATCAATAAATTCAGGCATTAAATTAATTTATCAGGGCGGTTGTTCCTTCCGGGTTCAACCGTCTGTTTTGTTAAAAAAACACTACATTTCAATTTTTCGGAGATCAATGTAATGGGATGGTTTTTGCGGTTTTTGAGCTCTTCGATTGGCCAGAAATTTGTATCCGGTCTAACGGGGCTCTTTTTAATTTCCTTCCTGCTGGTGCATCTCGCCGGTAATTTTCAACTTTTCAAGAATGATAACGGGGTTGCATTCAATGCTTACTCTGAATTCATGTCAACCAATCCAATTATCAGAACGCTCGAGATTGGTCTGGTTTTGGGATTCGTTTTCCACATGTTCATTGGTACCAAACTCTGGCTGAAAAACAAGGCTGCAAGACCAGTGGCTTACGCAGTCAGGGATGCAAATGCAAACAGTGCGTGGACTTCCCGTTCGATGTTTTTGAGTGGTTTGATTATAGTGGTTTTTCTTGTTATCCATCTGAGAAGTTTCTTTGTCGAGACCAGATTTCTTGGGCAGCATGATATGTATAAGCTGGTAGTTGAAGCTTTCAAACAACCAATTTATTCCGGATTTTATGTGTTTGCAATGGCCCTGCTGGGGTTACACCTCAACCACGGTTTTCAGAGTTCGTTTCAGACCTTCGGTCTTCTTGGGAAGAAATATTCTCCTGTGATAAAAGGGCTGGGTTTGGCTTTTGCGATCATTGTTCCCCTTCTATACGCTATCATTCCACTCTATTTTTTATTTAACCTGGGAGGTAAATAATGGCTTTAGATTCGAAGATCCCTTCCGGACCAATCGAGAAAAAGTGGTATAACCACAAATTCGACCTTAAACTTGTAAACCCTGCAAACAGAAGAAAATATCATGTTATAGTAGTCGGTACGGGTCTTGCTGGAGGTGCGGCTGCAGCTACTCTTGGTGAAATGGGATATGAAGTTTCGGCTTTTTGTTATCAGGACAGCGCCCGGAGAGCTCACAGTATTGCTGCTCAGGGTGGAATAAACGCTGCTAAAAATTACAGAAATGACGGCGATTCGATTTACAGACTTTTTTATGACACCGTAAAAGGTGGTGACTATCGTGCCCGTGAGGCAAATGTTTACCGTCTTGCAGAATTGAGCGTAAACATCATCGACCAGTGCGTGGCACAAGGTGTTCCATTCGCAAGAGAATATGGCGGATACCTTGATAACCGCTCATTTGGTGGAGCACAGGTTTCGAGAACATTTTATGCAAGAGGACAGACCGGTCAGCAGTTGTTGCTGGGTGCATACAGCGCACTTTCCCGCCAGGTTGGCCTCGGTCAGGTTAAGATGTATGAACGCCACGAAATGCTGGATGTCGTTATGATCGACGGGAAAGCCCGTGGAATTATAGCCCGTAACATGGTTACAGGTGAAATTGAGAAACATGCAGCAGATGCAGTGATTCTCGCAACGGGTGGATACGGTAATGTCTATTACCTTTCGACTAATGCCAAAGGTTGCAACACAAGTGCCATCTGGCGTGCTCACAAAAGAGGAGCCTTCTTCGGAAATCCCTGCTTTGTGCAGATACATCCGACTTGTATTCCTGTAAGCGGTGAACACCAGTCGAAACTTACTCTCATGTCAGAGAGTCTAAGGAATGACGGACGGGTGTGGGTTCCGCTGAAAAAAGGTGATACAAGAAAAGCTCAGGATATCCCCGAAGCAGAAAGGGATTACTATCTCGAACGCCGTTACCCTTCATTTGGTAACCTGGTTCCGAGAGATGTTGCCTCCCGTGCTGCCAAACAGGTATGTGATGAAGGCAGAGGAGTTGGTGCTTCCAAGATGGCGGTTTATCTCGATTTTGCAGATGCCATTAAAAGACAGGGCAAAGCCAAAATTGAGGAGAAATATGGCAATCTTTTCGACATGTACTATGAAATAACGGATGAAAATCCTTATGAAGTACCGATGAGAATCTATCCTGCAGTTCATTACACAATGGGTGGATTGTGGGTTGACTACAACCTTATGACCACAGTTCCCGGACTCTTTGCTGCAGGTGAAGCCAATTTCTCGGATCACGGTGCGAACAGGCTTGGTGCCTCTGCATTAATGCAGGGTCTTGCCGATGGCTATTTTGTACTTCCCTCTACTGTCGGCGGATATCTTGGCTCAAACACATTCCCGAAAGTTACTACAGATGCACCTGAATTTGAAGAAGCTGTGAAGAATGTCAAGTCAGGCATCGACAAACTTCTTTCAATAAAAGGTACAAACTCTGTTGACTATTACCACAAAAAACTCGGTAAGATAATGTGGGACAAAGTCGGTATGGGAAGAAACGAGACAGGACTGAAAGAGGCAATCTCAGAAATTCAAACGCTGAGAGAAGATTTCTGGAAAAATGTCAGAGTTCTCGGAGTAAATGAAGAGTTGAACCAGTCACTTGAAAAAGCGGGACGGGTTGCAGATTTCTTTGAACTCGCCGAACTTATGGCCAAAGATGCACTCAACCGTCGTGAATCGTGCGGTGGTCACTTCAGAGAGGAATCTCAGACAGAAGACAATGAAGCCAAAAGAGATGATGAAAACTTTAGTTTCGTATCAGCCTGGGAATACAAAGGTGCCGGAAAAGAACCTGAACTTCACAAAGAAGAGTTGACATTCGAATACTGCAAACCCAGCCAAAGAAGCTACAAATAGGAAGGAGATGTAAATATGAACTTTAAGTTGAAAATATGGCGTCAAAAGAATTCGAAAGATTCAGGCAGATTTGTTGATTATTCGGTAGCTAATATTTCTGAAGACACATCTTTCCTTGAGATGCTCGACATCCTGAACGAGGACCTTATCGCCAAAAATGAGGAACCTGTAGCATTCGATCACGACTGCCGTGAAGGTATTTGCGGGATGTGCAGCCTCCACATAAGTGGCAGACCGCACGGTCCGCGACAGAAAGTGACTGCGTGCCAGTTGTTTATGAGATCCTTCAAAGAAGGTGAGACCATTACTGTCGAGCCATGGCGTGCAAAACCGTTCCCTGTAATTAAGGATTGCATCACAGATCGTTCGGCTTTCGACAGAATAATGCAGTCGGGTGGTTTTATTTCTGCTAGCACGGGTTCTGCTCCCGATGGTAATGCAGTTCCGATTCCCAAAAAGGATGCTGAGCTTGCTATGGATGCTGCTGCCTGCATCGGATGCGGGGCATGTGTTGCCGCGTGTAAAAATGCCTCAGCCATGCTGTTTGTTGCAGCAAAAGTCTCACACCTCGGTCACCTTCCTCAAGGGAAAGTGGAAAGGAAAGAGAGAGTGCTCAACATGGTTGCTCAGATGGACAAAGAAGGTTTCGGATCATGTACAAATACTTACGCGTGCGAAGCTGAATGTCCAAAAGGTATCTCAGTAGCAAATATTGCATTCCTCAATCGTGAATACCTGAAAGCAGGTTTATCGTAAGCGGATATATATTTAATAACGGGCTGTCGGCGGTGATATTGCCCGACAGCCTTTTTTGTTAGAAAATGATGTTTAAAGAAAAAGCAGCAAAGTTACTAAAACTCAACAGCGAACTGATATCCGGTTCGCCGGTTAATGAATTTTTGATTGAAGAGCTTGAATCCATGGGTATTCATCCGGCATTCATCAAATATCTTTGGGCTGAAAGCATTTTGGAAGGTGAAAAAGGGGACGGCTTAAGAGTGTCAATTTCGAAGGAAGAATTGTTAGTCATTTTGAAAAAGGCTGCTGTCTTCAATTTAAATTTTCTTTTTAACCCCGTATTCCTTCTGAAGAAGCATATCTTTTCCTCTAAAGACGGTGTAAATCCGGGGCTCCTGACCGATCTTCGAAACAGAGTTTACTATTTTAGATATTATATTGATATCCTGGAGAAGCTGCAGAAGTCAGGTAAACTGGTTGAATCGGATTATGATGAGACGATGCAGAAGGTAAACAAAAAGCTCCTGGATGGTAATTTCAATTCCATTATCTCAGACGGTGTGGATGCCTTAAGTCACTTCTTCAATTATAAAGATGAGTTCCCTTCTCTCGATAAGGAATGTATGAAGCTCTTCCTCCTTTCAAGAGGATTGAATGATGCATACGAAAAGTTACTCCCTCATTATGAGAAGAAAGAATTATTAAGTGTCTGGAAAATAAAGGATGTTCTTACAGGGGATGAAACCTCAATTTTTGATACCCATCTTGAAATAACCAGAGAAATCAAACCACAGCGACCGGTTCTGGCACCACTTCCACAAGAGGAGTCTCCCGCTATCGCAAATCAGGGGACTCAGGAACCCGTTCCGGTGATCGAAAAAAAACAGGAAGACCGTCCTTCCATTGATTTTAAGAGGGAAGAGCAGGTAAGAAAAGCTCCGGAAACGATGTCTTCAAAAACAATTGAAGAAACTATTTCCGCTCCCAAAAAGAAAATTGAGTTCGAGGAGGTGGAAGAGCCCGGGGTGATTAAGCCAAGTGATGATGCAATGGAGATTATTTCAAAACTGCCATCGATAAATGATGAACCACAGGTTAGGATAATTGATGACGAACCTGTTCAACGATATGAATTCAGTTTCCCTCCCAGGGTGGATCCCGAAATTTCGAATGTGAAGGAGAAAAAGAATATTTTGTCGCTCCTTGATCAGGATGAAAGTTTGAAGATAATTCAGCATATCTTTGATGGTGATCATTCCGACTTTTTCAGCAGCATCGAGGCTCTTGAAAAATGTGCAGGTATAAGTGAGGCACGAAACCTTCTCTCAATCATTTTTGCGAATGCAGGATTGAGCGAAAAAAACAAGTATGCGCGTTTACTAACAGAAAAAACAGAAAGAAGTTTTACGGGTTAAAAAGTGTTTATAGATTTTGTAAGTATAGAAATTTCAGCAGGATCAGGCGGCGATGGTGCAGTAGCGTTCAGGAGAGAGAAGTTTGTTCCGAAAGGCGGACCGTCAGGCGGTGACGGAGGTGACGGGGGCTCGGTTTATATATATGCCGACCATAACCTTCACACTCTGCTTGACTTCAGATATAAAAAGAAATATGCGGCCGAAGACGGTAAACCGGGTGGAACCTCCCTTAAGGACGGGCGGAAAGGGGAAGACCTGATAATAAAGGTTCCGGTTGGTACCATTATTAAAGATGCCGACACAGGAAAAATTGTTCTTGATGTCAAAAAAGCAGGCGAAACCTACCTCATTGCAAAAGGGGGAAAGGGGGGCAAAGGAAATTCAAAGTTTGCTACAGCAGTAAACAGAACTCCCAGAACCGCCGAACCGGGAACACCCGGCAAAGGTTTTAAAGCCGATCTTGAACTGAAACTGCTCGCAGATGTCGGACTCGTCGGTTTCCCGAATGCAGGAAAATCCACTCTCATTTCAGTGATTTCCGAAGCCAAACCAAAAATTGCAAATTATCCGTTTACTACTCTTGAACCAAACCTCGGAATTGTCCGCGTGGGAGATTATGACTCTTTCACGATGGCGGATATCCCCGGTATAATTGAGGGAGCCAGCGAAGGGAAAGGGTTGGGAATCCAGTTTCTAAAACACATCGAAAGAACAGGTATTCTTCTTTTTCTCCTCGACATTACATCAGATGACTACAATCGCGATCTGGCTACACTTCTGAATGAGATGAAAAAATTCAGTCCAACTCTTGCAAAAAAGAAGAAAATTCTTGCTCTGACAAAAGCGGATCTGTTGGATGAGGAAAGTGTCTTAGCACTTCAAAAAGTAAAAATAAAAGGCTATCGGGGAAAACCGATGATTATCTCTTCTGCATCCCGTTTGAATATCGACCTGCTCGTTAAGAGACTCTGGGATGAAATGCAGAAAAAGGAAAGCAAATAAACAAACCTAATCGAGGTATAATATGAGAATCCATAAGTATAGTGCGGTTGTCCTATCAGTCGCATTTACATTCTTCATTTCAGCCTGTTCCAGCCTTGGACTGAATATATTTTCAGACGCTGATGAAGTATCACTGGGGTCCAATGTCGCTGCAGAAATAGCAGCAGACCCGAAGGAATACCCCATATTCAGGGGTGATCCTGCAGTAAAGCAATATTTGAACGACAGGATTTTTTATCATCTTCTTCAATCAAATTCGATTACCAAAAAAAATGTTTACACCTATCAGTTGGAAATTATCGACAGACCCGATGTTCTAAACGCATTCGCCCTTCCGGGTGGAAGAGTTTATGTTTATACAGGACTCTTGAAGTATCTTGATTCTGAAGCTGCACTCGCCGGTGTTCTTGGACACGAAATCGCACACGCCGAACGGAGGCACGCAACCCAGAGAATGACCGCACAGTATGGCACATCAATGTTGATCGGCCTTGTTTTGGGTCAGAATCCCAACAAGTATGTGGAAATTGCAGCAAATCTTTTTGCCGGTTTATCTTTGCTCTCCAACAGCCGTTCGAATGAGGATGAAAGTGACAAGTATTCAATCGAATACCTGAAAGACACCCGCTATTATCCCGGTGGGGTGAAATTCTTTTTCGAAAAGATGAGAGATGACGGAAAAGTCAGTTCCAAAAGTGGCGGACTTGAGACATTTCTTTCCACCCATCCCGATCCGATTGCAAGAATTTCAAGTACAGATCAGCGACTTAAAGAAAAAGGTATGGCAGTATTTTCCTACACAAACTACGCCGGACAAGGTGTATTCAGAGAAGAGTACAAAAGAAACATTATCGATAAATTGCCAAAATAGAGAAAATTCATGAGAATCTTTGCAACCATCATTTTTGCCGTTTTATTCGTTTTTTCCGCTGTTCCACAGGATAAAAAACCACTGACAGCCGAAGATATCTGGAAAATGAAACGAATCGGAAGTTTTGTTGTAAATCCTGCAAAAACCGAAGCGTTATTTTCAGTAACCACTTACGACGCATCCAAAAATGAATCCGAAAGCGACCTTTTTCTGCTTGATCTAAAGACTTCCGAATACAGAAAGTTTACTTCAAGCAAGGGGGGTGAATCATCACCTGTATGGTCACCCGACGGGAAAAAGATCGCTTTCGTTGCAAAGAGAGAAGGTGATGAGCGGGGACAAATCTATATCATCTCCCGTGAGGGTGGGGAAGCAGTTCGCCTTACCGAAATGCCACTCGGCGCCACCTCGATAAAGTGGTTCCCCGATGGGAAGAAAATCGCCTTTGCTGCAAATACATATCCTGAAGCTCAGGGAAATCTTGATACTCTGAAAAAGCTTATTAAGGCCAAAAAAGAGAACAAGGTTACCGCAAAAGTCACCGAAGACAGATATTATCGCTACTGGGACAGTTGGCTGACTGACGGATTTGTTACGCATCTTTATGCAGTAGATGTTGCAACCGGAAAAGTGACCGATCTTACCCCTGCAAACGAAGCAATACTCTCAGCAGGGGGAAGTGGTGCGGATTACGACATTTCACCTGACGGTGGGCAGATCGTACTTTCGGCAAATGTAACACCAAAACCATATTTTAAAGAATTGAATTTCGACCTCTTCCTCCTTAAAACTGATGGCAGTGGTAAAATGGAAAACATCACCGTCAGCAATTTGGCAGGTGATGGAAGTGCCCGCTTTTCACCGTGTGGCAATTTTATTTACTACCTTAAAACACTCGATGTGAATAAACTCGCGGAGAACAACAAACTCTCAAGATTCGAACTTTCCTCTAAGAAGGATACACTTCTTACTGCAAAAATTGATCTTTCAATTGGTGAATTTGAATTTGATGCAAAAACAGGCACCATTTATTTTGCATGTGATTATAAAGGACGGACAGGAATTTTTAAAATCAATCCTGATGGTGGAGATTTACAAAATGTTTTCGCGGACGGTACTAACAGCAGCGTCGATCCCGATAGCAATATGGTCTGGTTTCTGAATCAGAACAATACTACTCCCCAAAGAATTGTGTCTTATGATCAGTCTTCCAAAAAGCTCAACAAAATTGTCGATCTGAACGAAGAGCTGACAGCAAAAATCCAATTCGGGAAATTTGAAGAGCATTATTATATCGGTGCAGACAAAGATTCTGTGCAGCTTTTCCTCCTTTATCCCCCAAACTTTGATAAGACAAAAAAATATCCCCTTATTCACCTCATTCATGGTGGTCCACACGGAGCATTTAGCGATGATTTCCATTACAGATGGAATTCACAGGTTTTTGCTGCTATGGGGTATGTGGTTGCGATGGTTAATTTCCACGGGAGCACAGGATTCGGAGAGAAATTCGCTGAATCAATCGTGGGAGCCCACGGTGACAAACCATATACCGACATAATGAATGCCAATGAATTTCTTTTCGACAAGTTCGATTTTATTGATGAAAACAAGGTCGGAGCTGCCGGTGGGAGTTACGGAGGATATCTTGTGAATTACATCTCCGGACAGACGAATAAATTTTCGGCTCTCGTTTCTCATGCCGGTGTTTACAATTATTACGGGCAGTTTGCCTCGGATATGACTCACTTCCGTGAACTTGCTTACGGCGGTGCTCCCTGGTACAATCAGGAACAGGTTCTTAAGTACAGCCCGTCATCATATGCAAACAAGATGATTACACCAATGTTGGTCATTCACGGCGAAAAGGATTATCGTGTAGTTGTCACACAGGGACTTGAGTTATACGGTGTCCTTAAAGGGAAGGGTGTTCCTGCCCGTCTCGTCTATTTCCCCGACGAAAACCATTGGGTGATGCAGGCGCAAAATTCTATCTTCTGGTACAAGGAAGTAAAAGACTGGTTCGACAGATTCTTGAAATTATAACTGATTAATAATTGGCCCCGCCCGGGGTCAAGTATGGGTAGAGAAATCGACAAACAATTGAAAAATTGGCCCCGCCCGGGGTCAAGTATGGGTAGAGAAATCGACAAACAATTGAAAAATTGGCCCCGCAAGGGGTCTTGTCTGGGTAGTAACGAATTCATAAATTGGGTTGGCCCCGTCAGGGGTCTTGTATGGGTAGAGAAATCGGCGAACAATTGAAAAATTGGCCCCGTCCGGGGTCAAGTATGGGTAGCAATCGGCGAACAATTGAAAAATTGGCCCCGTAAGGGGTCAAGTATGGGTAGATTATGTCATATTCAACATTCACACAAATATATTTACACATAGTTTTTGCAGTTAAATCAAGAGAAAAAGTTCTCAAATCAACATTTCGTCAAGAAGTGTTAAAATTCATTACCACAATGATTCAAGATCGCAAGCACAAAGTGCGTGAAATCAACGGTGTCGAAGATCATATACATATCCTCATCGGGTATAATCCCAATCAATCTCTTCCCGACTTGATCCGCGACATCAAATCAGAATCATCAAAATTTATAAACGAAAAGCGATTTATTCGCGGGCATTTTAGTTGGCAAGAGGGTTACGGTGCTTTTTCCATTGGGAAAACGGAGTTGGATAGAATTCATACATATATCCGTAATCAGGAAGTGCATCATTTGGAAGAAAGCTCTATTTCCGAGATTAGGCGCTTTCTCGCATCTTACGGGCATGAAAACCCGGAAAATTATAAATAATCCACCCATGCACGACCTCTACCCCTACATGACCCCTTTCGGGGCCGACACAATTATTGATTTTGTTTCTACCCCTACATGACTCTACCCATACTAGACCCCTTTCGGGGTCAATTTTTCAATTCTTCGCCGCTTTTTACCCATACGCGACCCCAAGCGGGGCCGTCTTTATAAATGGAATTTATGATGCAGCTACCCCTACATGACCCCTTTCGGGGCCGACACAATTATTGATTTCGTTTCTACCCCTACATGACCCCTTTCGGGGCCGACACAATTATTGATTTCGTTTCTACCCCTACATGACCCCTTTTGGGGCCGACACAATTATTGATTTCGTTTCTACCCATACACGACTCTACCCATACTAGACCCCTTGCGGGGTAAATTTTTCAATTCTTCGCCACTTTTTACCCATACACGACCCCATTCGGGGCCGACTTTATATATGGAATTCGATGGTGTCGTTTAATGTGGTGATTTTTTAATCAGAAGTTCGTATAATACGACTGATACCATAATAAGGAATGAAATGTAGATAAGGGTGGATGAGATTGCGGTAAGGTAGATGAAGTTTGGGTGAACAAATCTTACCAGCCAGATGCCTCCGAATGTAAAGAGGGTTGAGAAGAGTGGTTCGATCATGAAGAAACCTTTCCAGAAACCTGATATGGTTGAATTAAACCAAAAGATTCCACCGAGTGCGAGAAAGATAAATGCAAAGCCAAAGAGATGATTGTGCGTCGTAATCAGGAGCTCTGAAACCGGTTTTTCATATTTTTCTGGAATATCAAACTCATCGGTTTTGCCGGACTCCGAGCCGTTAAAATGTTCGACTGCCTTGTCGGGTTGGTAACTTGTATTGTGATAAAGAAATATCAGACCCGTTGCCACTGCGGCTGAAAGCAGAATCGTAAAAGCTGCCAGGAAGATTTTGATGTTTTTTGGCAGCAAATGAAGTTTGATGTTTAATATTGAATCCAAATTATTCCCTCTCTAAAATATTTCGTGAAACAGAACTGCGAGTTTTTTAATGCCTTTTGAGACTGAATTGGCAGAAATTGTAGCTCCTGAAATTGAGTCTATTGCCTTCCCGACAGTATAATCTGAATCTTTATTTTTCCCTTTGAATTGTTTGTTCCAGCCTTTGTCAGCAACCTCTCCACCGTACTGTTCCCTGTATTTTACGATGTGGGAGGAGCGAATATTTCCTTTCGTATCAAACAACACAAGAAATGTGATCGGCATTGCTTTGCCGTACACATTGTCGAGGAGTCCGTACGAGGTGACTTTCCCTTTGTTGGAGATTGTATAGATGTATATAAAGTCATTTGCGAATTTTTGCTTTGCGGCAGATTCCGCATTCTTTTTTGCTTTAGCGGGGATGGTATATTTCTCCTGTTTGATGGAGACACCTTTCCCCATTTCAGAGCGGATTATTGACTCTGTCAGTTCTTTTATCTCCTGCCCGCGGGTTTGATTCCACAGGCAGGAAATGGCAATAAAAAATGTAAGTGTGATTATTTTTTTAGTGGTCATATCAGAACATGTATCCGACGCCGAGATTGAATGACTTTGTTTCTTCATCATTCGATTTTCTCTTTTTGGAACTGAAATCGACTTTAAGTACGATGTTATCAAGCGGAAGGATATTTAATCCGAACATGAATTGAGTATAAGCGAAATCATCCGGTTTCAGGTTTGTATTTCTAACCGATGATGCGGTGTTGTAGAAAGAATATCTTACAAACGGGATTATTTGCCATTCAGATTTAATGAATCTGTTGATGTCGTAACCAAGGTCGAAGTAGTAACCTGTGGAAGTTTCAACCGATCCTCTGTTGTAGTTGATCATTGCTCCCTCTGCTGTTGCAATGAGGCCGTCTTTGCTGTACTTTGCATGGAGCTCAACAAGATTAAATTCAATGGTGGAGGAATCACCTCTGGCTTTGTTGTAAGTTGCTGAAGCTCCTGCTTTGAAAGCTGAAGAGATGTTATAGTCGAGTCGAAGTGTGTACATGAGATCGGTTGCATCTGCAAGATAACCTTTTCTTCTTCCGCTTCGAAGGGCCGATGCAGGTGAAAACTTCTCGCTGTTCAATCCTTCCATAATGTTGAAGGTATATTCCAAACCTTTGTAACTTCCGAAAACTGAAGCACCGTTCCCATACCATGTGGTAGGGATGATGGCATTGTGGTAGTCAGGTCTTTCAACTCCAAAGAAGGTCGGAGGCTCATGAATTTCGTTGATTATTCCTACAGGAGCAAGAACGACACCGGCTCTGAATCCGAGATAGTTGTAAGGAAGATAGCTGACATACGCCTGCTCAAGTTCCACTTCGCCATTTCCACCGCTAACGAAGTTGTGCTCCAGTTCGAGTTCGGCTTTGAATGACCATTTTTCTGAAAATGAGTGACTGAAGAAGAGGACGAATCTGTGAAAATCGAGTTTCTTTTCAGCTTTTTTTGTATCGAATGTATTATTGTTATAATGCAGTTCTCCATATCCACCGACACTGGTCTTTGGGGTAAAAAAATCATCCTGGGCGAACAGGCTTGTTGTCATGAGTATAACAAGGATAAGGAGGGGTTTAAATTTATTGGCATAGTACATAAGAGGCTAACTTTCATTGTTTAATGTTTGTATTAAGATTAAGTCTAAATAACAATAGCAAATATAAGAAAGCGTTTGATTCTGTGCAATATATATTAAAGGAAGTATAAGATTATTTTTACAATTGTAAAAGAACGGGGCTATTTTTTAATCGAAAAGAGGGAGGAAATATAGTCGGTCTCCACTTTATGGATATTTGTTATCTCTTTTCCAAGGAAAAGGGAAGCGACAAACCGGAAGGTTGTGGGTACATCACTCACATAATAAATATGTGAACCATGAGAGTTTGAGTCGTTAAGAATCTCCCGTTCGGTGAGTTCCTTCACAACAGAATAGGAAGCGGCAATACCGGAATCGACAAGTTTTATCGAGGGTCCCACTTCCCTCTGAATGACCTCGCGAAGTATTGGATAATGTGTGCAACCCAGAATGAGTGTATCAATTCCTGCAGTTTTTAGAGGAGCGAGATATTCGGCAGCCACTGCCTGAGTTGCCGGATGATCAACCCATCCCTCTTCTGCGAACGGGACAAAAAGCGGACAGGCTGTTTCGAATACTTCAACATTCGGGCTGAGTTCTTTAATCTTTTGCGAGTATGCATTATTGTTGATTGTGGCACGGGTACCGATAACACCGATTTTGTTGTTGGAGGTGTAGCCGAGTCCATACTTTGAACCGGGCTCAATCATTCCAATTACGGGAACATTAAATTTGTTCCTGAGGCTCTCCAAGGCAACTGAAGAAGCTGTGTTGCAGGCTACAACGATGGCTTTAACACCGAATTCCATCAAAAATGCTGCATTTTGAATTGAGTATTCAATAACAGTATCGTTTGACTTTGAACCGTAAGGAACCCTCGCGGTATCGCCAAAATAAACGATATTTTCATTTGGAAGGGCATCGATAAGGTGCTTTACAACGGTGAGTCCGCCTATACCTGAATCGAAAACGCCAATTGGAGCCGATCTGTCTTTCATAAAATCCAAAATGTTGAACTCAAAAATAAGAAAAAGATATGATCAGAGTCTCAGAGAATCTCTTCAATGCAATTTTTAAGTTCTTCTGTAATTACAGGATAAAAATTGCGCGAGACTTTTTTCTTGCGGGAATCGAGTACATAAAACGAATCCACAATGTCACTTCCCATTGTCAGGATTTTGGCAAAGTAGATGTTAAGACCCAAATCATGCAGTTTTGAGGTAACTTTAAAGAGGAATCCGATTCTGTCGGGGGAATGAATATCTATAATTGTATATTTTTTTGATTCTTCAAACCTGATGGAGACTTTTCCTTGTTTCTTGAAGAACTTGCTCTCGAGCCGCCACCATTTCGATTTATGTTTTTTCAGTTCTGTGGAAAGCTGGAGCATCCCTTTCTCCATTTTCACAAAGTCAGCTTCAATTTTGGAGAATTTAAGCTCATCCACATTGGAACCGGTTCTGAAATCGGATACATTAAAACTGTCGATGATGATCCGGTCTTTCCTTGTGAAAATCTTTGCATCATGAATATTTACATCATTTATGAGAAAGACACCGCAAAGTTTTGCGAGAAGGGATTCCGCATCGAAAGTAATCACTGTTACATTGGTAAAGTTTCCCACTTGTTTGAACATAACAGAAATTGGAGAGCCCGAAACTATCTCTTCGATATGTCGTGCCATTTCCTCTTCAGAAAAGTAATTTGCGTAGGCAAGGTCTTCAAACGAATCGATATGCGACTTCACATGTGCATGGGAAATATTATTTGAGTGCTCAAGTATTTTTTCTGCTGCCGGGAAAGTTGACTGATAAAGAAGTTCCTCGGCGGGAAGTTCCTCTTTTATCATTTCCGAAGATTTACGGTAGAGTTCGTTTAGCAGGTCGTTTTTCCATGATGTCCACAGGGCACTGTTAACAGCAGAAAGGTCTGAATAAGTGAGGAGATAAAGCATGTCAAGCTCTTCAGCAGAACCGATATTTGATACGAACTGGTTAAGCGTCTCAGGGGAGTTCAGGTCTCTTCTGAAAGCGGTATGTGCCATCAAAAGATGATTTTTAACCAGGAACTTCACCATTTCAATTTCTTTTTCCTTGTAACCGAGGCTTTGCATAAAGGAGTCTGCTATTTCAGCCCCGAGGAGATGATGCCCTTCTAGGTTAATTGGTTTGGCAATATCGTGAAATAAGATCGCCAGATACAAAATATCTCTTCGTGCGATTGTATTAAAGAGTCTTCCCAGAACCGATTTTTCGTGCTGTACTTTCTCGACATTCATTATAGCGATAATTGTGTGCTCATCGGCTGTGTAACTGTGATACACGCCATGCTGGATAAATCCTGACAGATCAACAAATTCGGGGATCAGAGCACCAAGCACTCCAAGTTCATGCATTGAAGCGAGAGTTGCACCGACATTGTCCTTTTGCTGCAGGATTTTCTTAAAATAGTTTGTCGCCTGTGGAGTGCGTTCAATGGTTGTGTTGTCGAGGCTGTTAACAATTTGCGACCTCAATTTTTCATCGAAGAGAGCAGCCTGGTCAACCTTTAGATAAAAGGCTTTAATGATTTGATCAGTATTTAAATAACCCTCATCGGAAGAATAAAGAGTGTCACCCAAAATATAAAAATCGTCATCGAGTCTGATTGCAAGGGAAGATGAGGGAAGCGGGAAGAGGATTTTTCGGTACCGTTTGATAAATGATTTCAAGAATCTGTTTACAATCCCCGTGGCATTGTAATATTCCTTCATCAGCTCCTTGTAACCGCCACTAAATCCCATTGCGTCTGCCACGGTAATCTGTGCTTCAAAATCGAGTCTGTCTGCCTTCCTTCCAGCGGAGAGGTGGAGGATATTCCTGACTGTAATCAGAAATTTGTAACTTTTTATGAGCCTCGCAATTTCATTGACCGGAAAAGGTTTTTCCTCAAAGATTGTATTGATAAAAAGTTCAGACTGAGATAATCCCTCTGTTTGCCCGAAAGTTCTGGCATGAGAGAAGATATATATCCATTGAAGAAGTTGAAAATCCCTTAATCCACCGTTGGAAAGTTTTACATTCGGTTCGATCATTTTGCTGGAGAGACCATGCTTGTTGTAACGATTGGTCATATCCTCCACAAATTCCTTAAAGAGATTTTGCTTCAATTCGGGAGTAAAAATCTCTTCCAGGGTTGACAACCAGGTCTGATAGACAGCTCTGTTTCCGCAAATGAAGGAAGTTTCGAGAAGGGAAGTGAAGATATGCAGATCTGTTGTGGAATATTTGCCGATATCATCAAGTTCTCTTACTGTATGCGAAATCTCCAGACCAGAATCCCACATCAGAGTGACAAATTTGGAAATTTGTTCCGAATCCCTTTTGGAATCAGAGGAGATGATCGTTATATCGATATCAGAGTAAGGAGCGAGTTCTCTTCTTGAGAGGGAACCTCCGGAAACCACAGCAAAACTAAAATCCTCCTGACCGGCGACACGACGAATGAGACTTTCAACTTCGAGGCTGAAACGGTAGGAACAGCCCAGTCCATTTTTAATAACTTCGTCGCCTGTGAAGAAATTTTTAATCAGGTCCTTCAGATTATATTTTGCGGGGTCTCCGGAATCCATAAATTTTTATCCCTTGAAGTCTTCCGCTTTATGCTCAACTTCTATAACGGATGAAACCCCGCCTCTCACCGAAAAATTGGCAGTAAGTTTGAAGTATCTTGGCTGAAGCACACCAATCAGGTCGTCAGCAATTCTGTTGGTCACATTCTCGTAGAAAATGCCATCGTTTCTGAACGACTGGAGGTAAAGTTTCAAGGATTTCAATTCCACGCACGATTTTTCGGGAATATATTCAAACTGCATGGTTGCAAAATCGGGATGTCCCGTTTTTGGACAGACAGAAGTAAATTCATGTGCGGTATGGATAATTCTGTAGTTTCTGTGAGAATTACTATTTTCAAATATTTCGAGTATTTTGACTTTTTCGTCCACTAACAAGCCTTTCTTTTCTTTTTCTAACAACTATTGCGTTAAATTAATTCAAAAACCAAACTTTAAATTTAAACTCTTTAGCGGATACGGCAAATTGTGGGGGTAAGTCAGAACCTCAGAACTTCAGAGCTTCAGAACTTCGGAGATTCTGAGGTTCCGGAGTTCCGAGGTACTTCGAGCCATTTTGTTTTAAAGACTAATATTATTATTTTGAATATTCAAAATAGAATCATAAAACAAATCGGAACAATTCATCGGACAGATAAATGAGAAATGGAGTCATACAGAACTTCAGAGTTTCAGAGCCTCAGAACTTCGGAGTTACTGAGTTACCGGGATTCAACAACTATCAAAACTAAAAGAAGACGGATCAATGACCTGTAGATACAGTTTATTAAGTTGTGTTATTTTTACGATCGTTTTGGTACAAACCATAAAATCACAGGTACCAAACGGGATACTTTTCGGGAAAAATCTTGCACAAAACAGCTTTTGGAATATATCTGAACCCGATGAAAGACAAATTGACTGGGAGAAATTACTCTCTCACGGTATCCATAATGTTTGGGAGGCAGAAGGAGGCAGTGGTGGTATGTATCTCGGCACTGTCAGAATGAACCGTGACTCCAATTACACAACTGTCATAAGCGATCAATTGGGGAGTTATGTCAAAACCAAATTATCTGAAAGGTGGCTGACAGACACAACCTGCACCAAAACCCGCCAG
>JAFLBV010000006.1 GCA_017302895.1 Ignavibacteria bacterium
GGTAGAATTATTTGTAGTTCGGTGATCATCTACGAATATCAAACCCCGCTACGGGGGTAATTCTACCCATATATCGCCACAAGGGCTTTTTTGAAGGGGGTACCTGCGGTTCTACCCATATATCGCCATAAGGGCTGAACATTCAACCCCGCTACGGGGGTAGAATTATTTGTAGTTCGGTGATCATCTACGAATATCAAACCCCGCTACGGGGGTAATTTTACCCATATGTCGCCGCAAGGGCTTTCTTGGAGGGGGTACTTGCGGTTCTACCCATATGTCGCCGCAAGGGCTTTTCCTTCTCTGCGTAACTCCGCAAAATCTGCGTGAATCCGCGTCCTAAAAAATCTCTGTGATCTCTGCGGCTTTTTACAGTTGTATATATCGAAACTTTTGGGCTACCAAGGGGATGGATAAATAATGTTTGGAGCGGTGTGCCGGCTGAATTGCACACCGTCCAAACGGAGGTATTTAGCGTGTGTAAGTAGAAAATCAGTCCATTATATTACGCAGAAATGCAGCACTTCTGTCTTCTTCTTCCTCTTTCGGTACTGAATTCGGATTGCTTTTGAACTTAAGTTCATTGATATTCTCTTTTCTCGTTTCGGAGAAACTGAAGGTTTTCTGCTCGGGAACGCCTGCTGAAACACCCATTCTGCCGTCACGAAGTATCGCCGGAATATTGATATCATCACTGTTGATTTGAACCTGCGGTATCTGTGGAGCCCTTGGAGTCTCAACCTGTGGAACGACAGGGGCTTGAGGCATGCCAACCACGGGGTTCGGAACTGCTGTACGAATCATCTCGGGATTGCTTGTCGGTTTTGCAACTGCCGAATCAAATCCGGTTGCAATCACTGTAAATGAAACATAATCCTTCATCTCTTCCTTTTCCACCAGACCGAAAATCACATTAACATCTTCTCCGGTGGCATCCAGTATGGTAGCCATACCTTCTTCCACTTCGTGCATGGTCAAATTTGATGATGCAGTGATATTGACGAGCATTGCCTTCGCACCTCTGATATCCATCCCTTCGAGAAGAGGACTTGAAATTGCTTTCTGAGCGGCTTCTATTGCACGGTTATCACCCGTGGCTGTTCCGGTACCCATCAGTGCCATTCCACTCGATTCCATAACGGTCTTCACATCAGCAAAGTCGACATTTATCTTTCCTTCGAAAGTGATGATCTCTGCGATTCCTTTTGTTGCTTCATACAAAATTTCGTTTGGCTTGTCATATCCCGAAAAAGCGGGAAGATTTTTATCAAGCAGCTCGTGCAGTTTTGAATTTTTAATGATGATCAAACTGTCAACATGCTTCTTCAACTCCAACAATCCCGACTCGGCATTTTTCTTTCTTGTCGGTCCTTCGTAGTTGAAAGGTTTGGTAACAATCGAAACAACAAGAGCACCGTTTTGTTTGGCTATTTGAGCCACAATTGGTGCGGCACCGGTTCCTGTACCACCACCCATTCCTGCCGTAATGAAAACCATGTTGGCTCCGACGAGTGCCTCTTCAATCCGGGCACGGTCTTCCTCAGCGGCAGCTTTCCCAACTTCAGGATTCGCTCCGGCTCCAAGACCTTTGGTAATCTTGGTTCCAACGGTTATCTTTTTTGTGGCAAGATTTGAGTCAAGGCTCTGAGCGTCTGTGTTGATGGCGATGAACTCGACGCCTGAAATTCCCTGTTTAATCATGGAATTTATTGCGTTGCATCCTCCTCCACCGACACCGACTACTTTAAGATTGGCGCGCAGAACTGGTACTTGTGTTTCTAATGTTGCAAATGGCATAATACCTCCGTACTATAAGTTTTTTAATTCAGCCTGTTTAAAACTTTTGACTAAAGAATTGATGACACTCATCAGCAATTCATTCTTTGACTTTTCTTCATTAGCTTTCAGCAAAAAATCACCGTCGTTTTTCTCGAGCATATATAGTCTATACCCGTTTTTAAGAAAGAACTCGAGATTCTCCGTTGTTACTCTATCTTCATGGCTCTGCAGTTTCACTGCGATAAAACTTGGGTCAGTTCCTGTCTCTTCAGATGCCCTTACCAGCATCGGAGTGACAGACAATGCAAGCGGATCTTCTGCTGTAAACAGAACGATCATGGAAGTCGATTCACCCAACAAAAAGAGGATGGCTTTCTGCAGATTATCAAATTCCTTCTGATTCAGAAAGAGTATCGAATCATCAACATAAAAATCCCTGATTCCCTCATTGACAATAAGTTTCTTCCCGGCACTGTAATTTTTCAACTCATTTTCATCGGTTCCGACAAAAACGAACTTTACCTTGTCAAGAAATTTTGCACTGACGCTCTCGAGATGATCCGAGAGGAGCTTTCCAATTACAAAGATTACCGGGTGTTTAGAGATCATCAAACTGACTTTTTATTTGAGAGAGAAAATCTTTGAATTTGCTCCTGCTTTTTGTCTTCGAGTCTTGTTTCACGGGTTTTTCAGCTTTATTTCTGGTGAAGAATCCCTTCTTTTTCTTCGGTTCCTCGTCTTCATCGTCCGAAGAAAAATCTTCTTCGATTGGCAATAGAAGTCCGAGAACCGACGAATAATCGGGTTTGTTCAGCTTCCCGAATTCTCCCTCGAAATGACTTTCATCAGGAAGACCTATTCTCGCGGGAGCACCAAAAACCTGCTCCGCAAGATCAGTTATCCCTTTTAGCCAGGCTCCACCGCCGGTGATTACAATTCCCGCCCTGATTTTGTTTTTTACATCAGCTTTTTCAAGTTCGTTGTTGATCATCTTAAAGAGTTCTGCCACTCTGCTTTTTATTATTTGTGTGAGCAGACTTACAGGTATCTTGGTGCTTGGTCTGGGACCTACACCCTTAACTGTGATCAGATCGTCTTTTATGATTGCGGATTCAGTCGCATAACCGTAATCCAGTTTCAACAACTCTGCTTCTTCCTCAATAACGCTTAAAAACTCTTTGATATCGAGGGTAACGCGGTTACCTGCAATGCCAAAAACTCTCGAAAACCGTATCGCATTCCCCTGATAAATCAGTACATCTGTGCATCCCGAGCCGATGTCGATCATCAGAATTCCGAGATCCTTTTCCGCGGGTTCGAGTACTGCCGACGCTGAAGCAAGTGACTGCATCTTCAGATCAGAAACTTCATACCCGGCTTTTTTTACAGCTTTTCGAATATTATGGATAGCTCCTGAAGAACCCATCACCACATAATTGGCTGCCTCCAGTCTCGAGCATGCGACTCCCAGCGGTTTGGATACACTTCCCTGTCTGTCGACAAAAAACTCTTCGTGAAGAATATGAAGTATGGTCATATCCTTCGAAAATGAAATACTCTGTATGTCAGATTTCAGGCGGCGAAGATCATCAACCGTTACAACCTGTTCATCGTTTGTAATGCTTACATAGTTTCTCGACCGTATACTGCTCAGATTTTCGCCCGAAATACCGGTCACAATGTTTGTTGCTTCCACCCCGGCTTCAGCTTCTGCCGCTTTTACGGCATTTTTAATCGATTCTGCGGTGCTGATGATGTTACTTACTTCTCCTTTGAGCAATCCGTCACAATCTGCCTCGCCACTGCCAAGAATCTTGAACCTGTTTCGGTCAATTTTTTCGGCTATTACGGCACGAACTTTGGTAGAACCGATGTCAAGCCCTGTTATTATCTCGTTTTTCATCTTTCTTTTCCATTTTCTTCGTCTTGCCCAAAAATATTTTTCCGGAATACCTCAGGTCTATGTATTCAATTTCTTTATTAAGGGAGAGCTGTTCACTCATATCTCTGATTTGCTTCAGAATAAGAATCTGCTCGGCAACCCCTTTTTTCTTGCAAATGACAGGTGGTTTCATATCGGAAAAAACCAGAACGATGTCGCCACCCTGTCTTAAATCAATCTCGGAGAGACTTGTAGCCATCGAACCGCCAATCAAACGGCAGGCTTTGGCTATTTTATACCCCGGTAAAATCGTGGAATCCGGAAATATCCTGAAATAACCGGCTTTATTAACCTTCGTATTGCGAATCACAGGCCAGTCAAAATTTTTCAATTCGCCCATCAAAGGGAGCAATTCCAGCTCTTTTGATATGAGCATCAGTTTGTCACCGGAATAAACCGACAAAACAATCTCTTTTTCAACAACTGTTATCTTTACAATCCCCTCTTCTCCAAGCTGCATCTCCACACTTTTCAAATACGGGTGGTTCAACAATCTGTCGTAAAGGACATTAAGGGGTGGAAATTCACCCTTTTCAGGTGACGATTTTGTAAACCTGATATAATCTTCAGGTGTGAGCATTGATGCTCCCGTCAACTGATACCCCGTAATTTTTTGTTCTATCTCCTTCTTCATAAAGAGCCCCGGCAGAGCCGTAGCTCCGGCTGCCAGAATGACAAGAAGAATGAGTGCGGGGATAATCCTGCTTTTTTTCATCGGCTATTTCAGACCGGAAGTGTACAGTTCAACAAATTTTTCACCATACTTCCAAATGTCACCTGCTCCCAGCGTTACCACGATATCATCGGGTTCCGTAATTTTCTGTAGAACAGCCGGTACATCCTCTTTGTTTGGGACATAAATAACATTTTTGTGTCCCATTTTCCGTGCAGCATCTGCAACCAGTTGACCTGTTACCCCTTCCACGGGTTCTTCCCGCGCGGGATATATATCTGTGCAAATGAAAATATCAGAATTGAGGAAAGACCTTCCGAATTCCTGATAGAAATCACGCGTTCTTGAAAAGAGGTGAGGCTGAAAAACTGAAACGAGTCGTCTTTGCCAGCCGGCTCTGATTCCTTCCAAAGTGGCAGTTGTCTCAGTCGGATGATGTCCGTAATCATCAACTACCATAATTTCCTTGTCATACTTCACTTCAAAACGACGGTAAACTCCATTAAAACGCTCCAAGGCGGTTTTGATAACTTCAAATGGGACTTCCAGTTCGAGAGCTATAGTTACCGCTACCAGTGAATTTTTAACATTATGCAGTCCCGGTACCTTAATTGTTATATCGCCGAGCACTTTTTTATTGTAAACGACCGTATATTTCGTTTTGTAGCCGTCATGCACGATATTAACTGCACGAAGATCCGCCTGCGGTGTAATGCCGTAAGTGATCACTCTTTTGTTTATGTATGGTCTGATATCCAGAAGTGCAGGTTCATCCATGCACAGAACAACAAATCCATAGAAAGGCACTTTGTTTGCAAACTCAATAAATGCACCTTTTATGTCATCGAGATCCCTGTAGGTATCAAGATGCTCCCTCTCGAGAGTAGTGATTGCTGCTATTGCCGGCATCAATTTCAAAAAGGTTCTGTCAAATTCATCGGCTTCGACCACGATAAAGTCACCTGCTCCGAGTCGTGCGTTCGTTCCGCCAAGTCCCGAAAGCTTGCCACCAACTATAATGGTGGGATCAATTCCTGCTTCGGTGAGCACGAGTCCCGTCATTGAAGTGGTGGTTGTTTTACCGTGAGTACCTGCGATT
This sequence comes from Ignavibacteria bacterium, assembly GCA_017302895.1. NCBI lineage: Bacteria > Pseudomonadati > Ignavibacteriota > Ignavibacteria > Ignavibacteria bacterium. The sequence goes on from JAFLBV010000006.1 coordinate 5,494, forward strand.
CCGATGCCGTATTTTTGCATTCTCATCGTTTCGGCGAGCATTTCAGATCTTTTTATCACAGGGATATTTCTGTGAATTGCTTCCTGAACCTCGGGATTCGATTCCACAACGGCAGAAGAATAGACTACCACATCAACATCTTTGATATTGGATGCACTGTGTCCTTCATAGACTGTCGCACCAATTGATTCGAGTCTTTCTGTAATGTCACTCTTATTTTTGTCGGAACCCGATACTTCAAATCCCTTCGAAATCAGAATCTCAGCAATGCTGCTCATTCCAATTCCACCAATACCAACAAAATGCACTTTAGTAAATTTTGAAAACATTCAATCCTCTAACTAAATAATTCCGGATCTGCAGGCATTTACCACTCTGCCAGCGATCTCTTTTGCGGCGTCAATTCCGCCAATTCTTTCCTGATTTTTCTTTATTTCTTCAAGCCGTCCGGTTGCGGAGATCAGATTTACAATTTCATCCGCAAGACGGAGGGAAATTTCCTTCTCTTCTATCAGAACCGCAGCACCCTCATCGGACATTGACCGGGCATTCTTATACTGATGATTTTCAGCAGCATAAGGAAATGGAACAAGTATAGCCGGTTTCTTCAAATAGATAAGCTCTGCAATCGTCGTGGCTCCCGCTCTGGCTGTCACCAGATCTGCCGCGGCATAAACTTCGTTTACATCATCAATAAAGGAGAGAACCTTCACATCCTCCGATTCATATTTCCTGTATTCCTCGAACGATGATGCTCCCGTCTGCCACAATAAAAATATTCCCGCTTCTTTGAGTTTCTGTAGGGAAGCTGCAACTGTATTATTGATTGCCTTTGCTCCAAGACTTCCACCCATCACCAGTAAAACTTTTCTGTCGAGCCCGATCCCCAGTTTTTTGCGGGATTGTTCTCTGGATACCGCTGTCAGACTCTTTCTGACCGGATTGCCGGTTACAAGAATTCTTTCCTTCATCCGCAGAAAAGAGGCTGCATCCTTAAACATCAGGTGTATTTCTGTTGCTTTTTTTTCCAGAAACCGTGTTGTAATTCCCGGATAACTGTTTGGCTCAATCAAAAATACTTTTGCACCCATGATGTGAGCACCTGTTACTGAAGGACCCGAAACATATCCACCCGTTGCAACTATCGCCTGTGGTTTGAATTTCATCGCAATTACTATCGACTGAATTATGCTCACCACCAGCTTCACAGGGAAAAGCAGATTTTCTTTAATGCTTTTTCTTGCAAAACCGGAAATCCAGATACTTTTAAACTTAAATCCGGCTGCAGGAACAACCTTTCCCTCTATTTTATCCCTGGTGCCAAGGAAGAGAATATCACAATCGGGAACCATGTCCCTGACCCGTTCAGCAACAGCTATTGCAGGGAAAATGTGTCCCCCGGTTCCTCCGCCCGTGAACATGATCCTCATACTGTCTGTTCCTGCCAGGTTTTTGCCTCTTTTGGTTCCTTCACTTTTGCTTCTTTTGGAATTGCTGTCCAACCGATGTTCAGGAGAATACCAAGTGATGCACAAACAATAATAATAGCGGTTCCCCCGTGACTTATCAACGGCAGCGGCAGACCTGTAACGGGAAATACACCAATTGCCACGGCCGCATTTACGAAAGCGTAAAGTGCGATTGAAAATGAAACTGAAAACGCGAGCAGTTTTCCAAATTTGTCTTTTGCATTTTTTGCTATCAGTATTCCAAAAACCAGAATTGTACCGTAGCCAAGCAACACCAGCACTGTACCCAAAAGACCCGCTTCCTCACCCACGATTGCAAAAATAAAATCTCCGTAGGCTTCGGGCAGAAACAGATTTCTCTGTGCGCTGTTTCCCAATCCTACTCCAAAAAAACCACCGCTTCCAAGTCCGTATAGTGATTGCAACACCTGAGGATGAAAATCCCCGTTTCCAAACACTACACCAACATGTGAAGCAATCCTCTTCAATGAGTGGGGTCTAATAAGTGCATAGGCAAGAGCCAGTGTGGCAGCCGAGGCAGCAAACGACAAAAAGTGTTTGATCTGGATGCCGGCAACAAAAAGTACCGTAATCCCGATTGCAAGAATCAGAACACCGTTGCTGACATTGGGCTGAAGAAAAACCAGACCCGCCACTGTCATAATCCAGATCATTGGATTGATGACACCCTTTTTCAAATCGGTAATGTCGTCTCCGACTTTTTCCAGCATTGCAGCCAGATGAATGAAAAGAGCAAGTTTTACGAGTTCCACAGGCTGAAAGGAAATGCCCGCAATACTGATCGATCTGAGTGATCCCTTGATTGACGGAGCAAACATAAATGTCATTATCAGCAGACCAATTCCACCGATCAACACCCATTTGCTGTATTTCTTATACCAGTGATAATCAACAAGCATCAAAATCAACATTATTACGATGCCACCAATCGCCTTGCCAATGTGTCCCCAAAAAAGATGCTGGGGATTGTCAAACTTCATGTCTGAAAAAGTGCTGCTGGCACTAAGAACGAGCATCGATCCAAAAAGGACCAGTGCTATCGAAACTATCAGAATCATGAAAGCATAAAATTTCAACCGGCAATCTCCTTCACTGCAGATTTAAAAACTTCACCACGATGCTCGTAGCTCTTGAACATGTCAAAACTTGCGCATGCAGGAGAGAGAAGTACCACTTCCCCTTTTTGGGCTTCGTAGTGTCCCTTTTGCACACATTCTTCCAGACTTCCAACGAGTTCGACTTCAACAATTTTTGAGAAATAGTCATATACTTTTGATGCAGAGTCACCAATCGCATAAATCTTTTTCACATTTTTGGAGACCAGATCACGGATCAAATCGTAGTTGTTCCCTTTATCAAGTCCGCCAAGTATAAGAATAATCGGGGAATCGAAGCTTCTAAGAGCGTAAACAACCGAGTCCACATTGGTCGCTTTGGAGTCATTGATGTACACAATCCCGTCATTTGATGGAACGGGTTCAAGCCTGTGTTCAACCGCCTTAAACGACTTCAGACCCTGTTCAATTACTTTTTTGTCGATACCGGCATCAATCGCCATCGTAATTGCCGCAGCAGCGTTTGCAAGATTATGCTCACCTTTAATCTGCAGGTCGTTTATATCAAACGAAAAGATAAAATTTCCGCCAATCCTTGTGACTAATCGCGGATGCGAAAGATAAGTGCCGTTGTCAACTTCCTTTTTTGTGGAAAAGAATCTGAGTGAAGCTCCCTTGTAACCATTTTCTTGCAATACTTCATCGTCAGCGTTGTAAAGTGAAATATCGCTTCCGGTCTGATTTTCCACAATCCGGTACTTCGAGGCGATGTAATTTTCAAACTTGTTTTCGTACCTGTTCAGATGATCAGGTGTTATGTTCAGAATTGCAGCACCGTTTGGTTTGAATTTTTCAATCAAATCAAGTTGAAAACTTGACACTTCCAGAGCCACCAGGCTGTCTGTCTCGCATTCCAGAGCTATTTCCGAAAATGCTATACCGATATTTCCCGCAGAAAAAGATTTTTTCCCTGAGAGAGAAAAAATATGATGGAGCAGCGAAGTGGTTGTGGTTTTTCCATTAGTTCCGGTGATCGCGTAAATTTTTCCTTTACACACGGATGCGGCAAATTCGATCTCGCTGATCATCCTGATATTTCTCTTTTTCCCCTCGAGAACAACTGCTGATTCAAGTGGCACTCCGGGAGATACTATCATCAAATCACAATCATAAACTCTCTCACTGTTGGTTCCTGCTTCAAATTCAATTCCCGCAGCCTTCAATCTTGTGGTGACATCCGCAGTTTTTTCAGGTGCTCCGCTGTCACTGACAAAAGGAACTGCACCCAGCTTTGCAGCCAGATAAGCCGCAGCTTCACCGCTTCTGGCAGCACCGATAATTGAGATTTTCTTTCCTTTGTAACTTGTCACAGGCTTACCTGATCTTAAACGATGTTAAACTGATGATCGCCAGAATGATTCCAATTATGTAGAATCTGACGACTATTTTGGGTTCTGCCCATCCAATTTCTTCAAAATGATGGTGAATTGGTGCCATCTTGAAAACTCTTTTTCCAGCCCCTGTTTTTTTCTTCGTGTATTTGAAGTATGAGGTCTGAATAATTACCGAGATGGTCTCGAAGAAAAACACACCTGCCAGAAACGGAAGCAGAAGCTCTTTCCTTACCATTACCGAAATTATTCCCAAGGCACCACCGAGTGCAAGACTTCCTGTGTCTCCCATGAATACCTGAGCGGGATAAAAATTGAACCACAAAAAGCCAAGTCCTGCTCCGATAAGTGCTGCAATAAATACTGTAAGTTCTCCCGATCCGGGCAGATAAAGAATATTCAAATAATCGGAGTAAATCGCATTTCCCGAGATGTAGCTTATCAGACCGAGTGCCAGCATTGCAATTATTGTCAAACCAATTGCCAGTCCGTCAAGTCCGTCAGTCAGATTTACCGCATTTGAAGTAGCTGTGATAATAAAAATTATCGCCGGAATGTAGAGATACGACAAATCAAGATTCAAATCCTTAAAGAAAGGAATGGTTGTCAATCCCTGTACATCAGCAAACTCAGGTGAAAAATACATCACGGCACCAACGAGCAACCCGACAGAAACCTGTCCGGCGAGTTTATAACGGGCAATAAGTCCGTTTCGCATCTTTTTTACAACTTTCAGGTAGTCATCCAGAAATCCGACACCACCGAGTAAAAGTGTACCTAATAACAACAGCCAGATGTAGGTGCTCTTCAAATCTCCCCAAAGTATCACAGGAATAAAGACGCATACCAGAATGATAAGTCCGCCCATGGTCGGTGTACCGGCTTTACTGAAATGCGACTGGGGACCAAAATCCTTTATTTTCTCACCAATCTGATGCTTTTGTAATGCCTTGATGATTTTCGGAGCAAAATAAAATGCCATGAAAAGCCCGGTAATGGCTGCAATCGCAGATCTGAAAGTCAGGAATTTAATCATGTCCAGACCGGGAGGGTTAAAAGTTTTGTTCAGGTAATCCAGTAAATAATAAAGCATCTAATTGCCTTTTTCTTTAAGGAAATTAACAATTACCTCCATCTGCATGCCTCGCGACCCTTTCACGAGAACAAGGGAGTTTCTAAATTCATAATTTTTCAAGTACTCTATCATCTTCTCTTTGGAAGCGAAGTATGTTGAATTAATACCCTCTGCTTTTGCTGCGGAGTGGAGGTGCTTCATATTCTTCCCGGTGAGAAAAATGGTTTTTATTCTCCCCTTCTTTATGGAGTGCACCAGATCAATATGCATCTGCACAGCATTTTCACCGAGTTCGAACATGTCGCCGAGAATCGCGATTTTTCTCTCATGGATGATATCCTTTTTCATCGCTTCAAACGCACTTTTCATGCTTTCAGGATTTGCGTTATAGGTATCATCAATTACATCAAAACCGTCGAGGGTACTTCTGTTCATTCTTCCCTTGGGAGCTTTTACCAGACTGAAAGCCTTACCAATCTCTTCAAGAGTCATTCCACACTCAAGGGCAATTGCAGCAGCCATTAGTGCATTATCACAATTTTTTTTACCGTACAAAGGAAGTTCAAATCTCACTGAATTGTTGCCGGCTTCTATTTTCATTACCGGCAGACCGGATTCGGAATAGTTTAAGACAGTACCGGAAACATCCATACGGTTTTTTATCGAAATTTTTATTGCGTTTGGATATTCCTTTGTCATCCTCTTAAGGAAAGGATCATCACAGTTTAGAATGACCTTTCCACCCCTGGCAGCAGTAATCTCGAGCAGAGCTTCCTTTTCTTTTCTGACTCCCTTTCTGTTAATAAGGAACTCCAGATGAGAGTCACCAATATTCGTAATGGTTGCAATGTCAGGTTGAGCGATATTCGCAGAATATCTTATTTCCCCAAAATGATTTGTTCCTGTCTCGCAGACTACAAACTTTGTCTCATACTTTGCATCAAGCAGAGTAAGTGGCACACCGATGTGATTATTGTTATTTGCCACTGTTGCAACTGTCGAGTATTTTGTCCGGAGAAGTGTAGCCACCATGTCCTTGGTGGTGGTTTTACCGTTGCTGCCCGTAATTCCTATAACGGTGGCACCAAGTTTTGATCTCCATGCTCCCGCAATACTCCCTAATGCTCCCACTGTATCGGGAGCACCGATAACGGGAGCACCAGACCGTGCCACCGGAGCATAGCGTGATTTTTTCACAACTACACATCCTGCTCCCTTATCAAGGACTTCACTTATAAAATCGTGACCGTCGAACTTCTCTCCCTTTATCGCGATAAAAAGACAACCCGGAGTAACCTTCCTTGAATCAATCACAACGGATGAAAAATGTGTATTTTCATCAATATTCGCAGATTTGAATTCACTGTTGCTTGTTTCAAGAATATCTTTTACTGTGATCATCTTGTTTTATCAGATTTGAGATAAATATTTATTTGCAATTTCGCGGTCTGAGAAATGGCTCTTGACTCCTTTAATTATTTGGTAATCCTCGTGCCCCTTGCCGGCTACCAGTATGATTGCATTTTCAGGACTTTCAGTTATCGCTCTTTTGATAGCCTCTTCACGATCGGCATATACGACAAAATTGTCCTTCTGGATGCCTGCTGTAACTTCGTTTATAATAGCAATCGGATCTTCGTCTCTGGGATTATCACTTGTGATTACCGCCTTGGTAGACATGTCTGAGGCAATTTTTCCCATTACAGGTCTCTTTGTCCTGTCGCGGTTTCCACCGCATCCCACAACTGTAAAAATCGGGGAATTTCCTGCAAGTTTATTGATGCTGATCAACACCTGCTCAAGAGCTCCGGGACTGTGTGCATAGTCAATCAAAACTTTTTTGTCCCCTTTTTGAATCAGTTCAAACCTGCCATCAACCTGTGGTGCTTCTGATATACCGGCAGCTACAAGTTCCCTGTCAAATCCAGCTTCGACCATAAGGACATAAGCAGCCGCGGCATTGTATGCATTGAACTCACCAACGAGGGAAGTTCTCAAATCGACTCTTATTCCGTTGTGAAGAAGAGTGAATGAAGTACCTGAAAAATCATAGCTGATGTTTTCGATTGTGTAACTTCCACCGGTCTTGCCGAAACCAATTTTTCTTCCTTCGGTATCTTTTGAGATAAAGCAGCCATATTCGTCATCAATATTGTAAACAGCAGGTGCTCCGCTCTTCAAACCGTCGAACAAAATCTTTTTTGCGGATGCATAATCTTCCATAGTCTCGTGAAAATCACGGTGTTCACTGGAAAGATTAGTAAAAACAGCTCCATCAAAATCGAGACCAAATGTCCTTTTAAGGTAAAGCGAGTGTGATGAAGCTTCCATCACGGCAGCGGTACAACCTTCTGCCCTCATTCTTGCAAAAAGTGCATTTAACTCCACTGATTCAGGAGTCGTCAGGTCTGTTGGAATTTTTTCATCGCCGATCATATTGGCGATGGTGCCAATCATTCCGGTTTTGTGTCCCGCTTTTTCAAGAATATGTTTAATGATAAAGGTCGTGGTAGTCTTTCCTTTCGTACCTGTTACACCGAACAAGAGGAGGTTTTTTGAAGGAAATCCATAATAGGCATTTGCGAGTTGAGCGAGTGCTTTTCTGGAGTCTTCCACAACAATCTTTGCCTGACCGCTTCTTCTGAATATTTCATCAGGAATTGAGTGCAAGTCTTCAACAATTACCGCTGCTGCGCCTTTGCTGTAGGCATCAAGGGCGTAGAGGTGACCATCGGTCTTGTATCCCTTGATTGCGACAAAGATGGAGTCTTTGGTAACCTTTGCAGAGTTATAATGAATTCCGGTGATCTCTTTCGCGAAGAAATCACCGGTTAATTGAATTACTGAAAGATGGTTTAATATTTCGTTTAATCTCATGTCAATAGATGTTTGCACCGTAAACCGGCTTTTCCTGCAGTGTCAGGTTGATTTTTAAATTTTTTCGTATTGCTGATCCGGGCTTTATACTCTGCTCAATAACTCTTCCGCTACCTGTCCAGGTGACCACAAGATCAAGTCTTTTTGCTACGGCAATCGCTTCTTTCAGGGAAACTCCCTTCAGGTCCGGCATTTCTTTTGTATCAAGCTTCCCGGCATCCACTCTTTTTATTCTTACTTCTTCTTTAATTTCTGTTTCGGGTTCCTCTGCCTCACCTTCAGGACTGATTATCTCGATATCACTCTCCTCCGGCGTGCTGTCAAGTTTCAGGTTGCCCCCAATGGACTTGTCAAGAACGAGAATCCTTTTGGCAACATTCTTAAAAACCGGAGCTGCCACTTCTCCACCTGTGATTCCGATGCTCTTGGGTGAATTCACAAGGATCAGACAGATGTACTTTGGATTTTCAGCAGGGAAAAATCCAATAAAAGAAGAGTTGTAGCGTTCTTTCGAATATTCACCATTAACAATCTTTCTTGAGGTTCCTGTTTTACCGCCGATTTTTATTCCTTCAATCCGCGCTTTTTTTCCTGTTCCGTTCTCCACAACATCGGTGAGAAGTGAACGGATAATCTGCGAAGTCTCTGCTGTTATCACTTCCCTGATTTTTACGGGATTGTTAAATTCTTTTATATTTCCTCTAACATCCTTGATCTCTCTGACAAGAAGCGGTTTGTAGAGAATCCCGCCATTTATAAGAGCTGAATAGGCAGTAATCAACTGTATCGGAGTAAGAGAGATTCCATATCCGTAGGCAATTGAACCTTTGGTTGTGCCTGACCATTCAGCGGGCAGCCCGAGCCGTCCCTTCACTTCACCGGGTAATCCTGCATAAGTATAATTTCCGAAACCAAAACTTCTCAAATACTGATAAAAGTCATTCTTTTCCATTTTTTGAGAGAGTTTCAGCATTCCGATGTTACTCGAATACCTGATTATCTCCCTCACAGTCATGGAAGCCTGCGCATGATGATCCTTTATTTCCTTCCCCATAAAATTGTATCTGCCGTTTTCAGTATTAACCACAGTGGAAACAGTCGCGAGCTTTTTATCAAGTATTCCGGCGATTGCGATACCTTTGAATGTTGATCCCGGTTCATAGACATCGGAAATGGCTCTGTTTCTTCTTGTATCATCCGAGAATTTCATATAGAGTTCAGGATCATACGATGGATAATTAGCCAGCGCAAGCACTTCCCCCGTATTCGGGTCCATCACTATTCCGGTTGCATTCTCGGCTTTGGCGGCCTTTACCCCCGCTTCAAGCTCCATTTCGAGAGCTCTTTGAATTGCCCGGTCGATGGTTAAGCCTATGTTGTCACCCGGTACCGCATCTTTGTAATTTTCCTCGAGCACCGACATCACGGCACCGGTTCCATCCTTCAACACGAATCGGCTTCCCTCTTTCCCTTTTAACAGGTCGTTGAAGCTTGATTCGATACCATCAGTTCCCTTACCCTCCCGGTTCACAAATCCCGTTATGTGGGATGCCAGTGATTTGTACTCATACACGCGTGTAGGGTCAGGTTCGTAAAATAGTCCGTCCTTTACAACATTTTTAAGCTTTAATGCTTTCTTCGCATCGACCTTCTTTAAAATGCAAAAAGTTTTGTTCGACGAGTCAATCTTCGCTTTCAGTTCAGCGTAATTCAACTCGAGCGAATCTGCGAGTATTTTTGCGATGACCGAATCCTTTTTATATTTCCTCGCAAGCTTCGGATCAACAAAGAACGATATTTCATTTTTGGTATAGACAAGTATGGTACCATTCCTGTCAAAAATCGATCCCCGTTCAGGCAGAAGAGGTTCAATCCCTACCTGCTGTTTGTTTGCAAAATAGGAATAGTCCTCAGCCTTCACCACTTGAATAAAAATCAGTCTGGTGAGCAAAACCCCTAAAAACAGGGTCATTACCCCGATGATGAGAAGGATTCTGTTAGTGCTCATTTAACAGATTAATCCTTTCTTCCAAATCCTCAACCTGCTCCCGTGAAATGGTAATTGGAGCTGTTGTATCATTTGCAACTGTAAGATTGAGTTTGGATTCAGCCAGAGGGACGAGAAATTCTTTTGACACCAGCTTGTCGAGGATTGCCTTGTTGGAATTGATTCCGGAGAGTTCAACTTTGATCTCCGATTTAAGGTCATCAATTTGTTTCGACAATTTGTTGCTTTCGATATTCATACTGATATAAAAATACGCCATCACTGCAATGACAATTGCAAAGGAGAGATATAACGCGATATTTTTTTTGTATGACTTCTTCATGTTCAGATTTTTTCAGCCGCTCTGAGTTTTCCGCTTCTTGCTCTTCTGTTAGCCTCCACTTCGGCAACGGAAGGAGAAACGGGCTTTTTCGTCAAAATCTTAAGAGAGGGTTTTTTATTGCAGATGCAAACCGGAAAATTCGGCGGACATATACAACCCTTTTCTTCCTCTCTAAAAAATTCCTTTACAATCCGGTCCTCAAGAGAATGATAGGTAAGTATCACAATCCTCCCGCCCGGTTTCAGAAGTGTAATCGATTCCTTCAAAAATTCTTTTAAGGAATCAAGCTCCCCGTTCACCTCAATACGAAGAGCTTGAAACACTCTGGACAATCTTTTAAACAAAAACCTTTGAGGTGTAACAGTTTCCAACAGTTTTGCGAGATCGGTTGTGGTCTTGAACGGCTTTATTTGTCGCTGTTTTACGATCAACTTAGCCAGAAATCCACTTTGTATCTCCTCGCCATATTCCCTGAAGATCCTTGCGAGCTCTTCCGGTTCTGCATTGTTTACTATTGCAGAGGCAGGTTTTCCCTCTGACTTGCTCATCCTCAAATCGAGGGGTGCTGTAACTCTGTAGGAAAATCCCTCGTCGCTTTCATCGAGCTGGTAGGAAGAAACACCAAGATCTGCAAAAATCCCGGAAAACGCATCAACCTGTTCCAGCCTGGCAGCTATCCCAATTTTGGTAAAATTAAAATTGTAGAGCCTGACCCGGCTGTCAGTTGAAAACTCTTCCATCGATTTATTGAAGACTGTTTGATCTAGATCTGTTCCAATTATTATAGCATCCGAATCAAGTTTCTCAAGAAACCTTTTCGTATGTCCACCGAAACCAAATGTACCGTCGAAGTACGCTCCGTCTTTGTCTGTTATTAAATATTCTACAGACTCTTTCAGGAGAACAGGACTATGAAACTTGTCCATTTATTTGCATCACATTTTCGGCAATGTTTTCAAAGCTGTCCACAGAAGCCTTTTCATATTGCTCGTAGATCGCAGGATTCCAGAATTCGATTCTGTTCAGTGAACCCAATACCAGCACTTCCTTCTCAATTTTGGAATATTCAAGGAGATGCGGCGGGATAATTACTCTTGACTGACCATCCATAGTCTGCTCTTCAGCGCTGTGAAGAAAGATTCGAATGAATCTCGCATGACTTTTATTGTACTGGTTCAACTTTGAGAGATTATCCTCGATCTTTGCAAATAAATCTTTAGGATACAGATCGATACAATGACCTACCTCATCCAGACCCACACCTTTGGTTAGTACCAGGGTGTTCTCAGCAGCCGGACTGATAAACTTCTTCAGCTTCGAAGGAATACTGATTCGGTTTTTGGAATCTAGAGTATGTAAAAAGTGTCCTTTGAACACTCAGGCGGTCCTTTTGTTTGTTTTTGGTTTGTTTTGTGGGCAGTTTACCCACTTTTCCACACTTCACCCCAAAACTTACTTATTTTTTAGCAAATAGTCAAGCAAATTTTAAATTATTTTAAAATAATTTTACAGACGAAACTTTTAATTGTAGTCAGGATAATGATTTACAGGTTTTATCGAAGAACTTGTGGAGTGGACTGTTCTTATGTGGGGCAAATTCCCATGAAATCACGGGAATTTGGAATTTTGGACTTTGGAGATGAATTTTTACTTCTTTTTGAGCTTTGCCATATAGAAACCATCAAAACCGGAGTCTGCCGGAGAAATTGATTTTGACTCGACCAATTCAAACTCATCTTTGCGTGTAGCGAGAAATTTCTTTATCTGACGCTCATTCTCTGAGGGAAGGATACTACAGGTAACATATACGAGAGTGCCTCCCTTCTTCACCATCGTGGAATGAAGGGAAAGTATCTCCTCCTGAGTTTTTATCAGCTCTTCAATTCTCTCTTTTTTGAGTTTCCATTTGGCATCGGGGTTTCTTTTCAGGACACCAAGCCCCGAGCAGGGTACATCAAGCAGAACAAGATCAGCACTTTCAGAAAGCCTTTTGATTACCTTCGAACTGTCAATCAATCGTGTCTCTATTATCGAAACTCCGTTTCGCTTGGCTCTTTTCTTAAGCTCAAATAATTTTTTATCCTCGATATCGAGCGAGAGTATTTTCCCTTTGTTTTTCATTACTGCTGCCAGATGAAGAGATTTGCCACCTGCTCCGGCACATGAATCGATCACTCTCATACCCGGCTGTACTCCGGTAAAGTATGCCACCATTTGAGATGATGCATCCTGAATCTCGAAAAATCCCTTTTTAAATTCATCAGTAAGAAAAATGTTTTTTCTGTTCTCGAGAATAAGCGCATCAGGGAATGCGGGATTTTCTTTTACAGGTATATCCTGTTCGGCAAGTTTTTCAGTCAGATATCTTTTGTTTGTCCTGAGTGAATTGACCCTGATTATGACTTCCGCCTGTTTGTTCAGGGCAATAAGTTCCTTTTCCCACCGTGCTCCCAGTTCCTGCTCCCCAAGGGCATCTAGCCAGTCGGGCACGGATTCCCTTATTTTTCTGATCTGTTTCCCTTCCTCGAACCGTTGCAGAAGTTTTTCTTTTTTCAACCCTGTACCGTCGAGCATTACCTCATCTATCTGGTGATTCAGGAAAAGATAGGCCGTCACAATTTTTCTGATTTGCTCCTCATTTTCTGTCCCGGTGGATGCTGCATAAGCAAGGAGTCTGAGATGCCTTATTATTTCGTATGACGATTCTGCTATAAATTTCCTGTCTCTGCCTCCCCACTTCGGATTGGTTTTAAGTACATAATAGATAACGGAATCGCTGTATCTGTTCTCCAGAATGGTCATCGTCGTGATCTTGATTACAGCTTCTACAAGGTTTTTATGGATTTTTTTCATCAGGTGGGACTGTCCGGCTCCGGATTGATTCTAAAAAAGAGTGAAAAATAAAGTAAATTTGATATGACTAATTTAACAGATTAACAGCAAGTAACCGAATTATGAAAAAACCCGGAACATTTTTAGGACTTACCCTGACTCTTGGCATTCTGCTTGCCATGTTTCTTGCGAAGATTGTTGTCGATGCTTTAATAACAGGAGTAATTGTCATTGGACTGGCACTACTGATCGGCATCTTTTTGGAATACTTCAAATTTATGAGGAAATGATGGCATACTATCCCCTTTTCCTGCTCTCGGTTTTCCTGTTTTCAATCACGATTTCACAGCAGCCGACAGTTGCAGTCGCACAACCCGGTAAAGTAAAGACAGAGTCTGTTGATACATCGGATCTGTTCCTGAAGTCGGAGCTTGAATCGATGGTAAAACTTAAACTAATCACCAACAAGCAGAAGGAGAAGCTTTCCGAAATCCTGAAAGCTGTGGAAGTGGAGTATCTCGACACAAACAGTGTCAGACAGAAAGGATGGTTGATTACCCACAAAGATGTCGCTCAAACGATATCAAAAATATTCAAACAACTGGCTGACTCGGGCTTTATAATCGAAAGAATCGAGCCAATGAGTAAATATAAATGGTCGGACAGCAGCTCTATGGCAAACAACAATACCTCCTGCTTTAATTACCGGCTTGTATCCGGAACCCGGAGCATCAGCAAACACGCCAATGGACTTGCAATAGATATAAATCCTTTCTGGAACCCCTTTGTCTCCGGGAAACATATCTCTCCGAAAGGTGCCAAGTATGACATTAAGAGACCCGGCACCATCCACAAAAAATCATTTATCTATAAAATCTTTAAGGAAAATGGCTGGACCTGGGGTGGTGAATGGATCCCTTACCAGGATTACCAGCACTTCTTTTATGATAAAATAAGGGTAAAAAGTTTTTAAATTTTTGTTAATGTATTACTTTTATTAAACCGGTTTAACAATTAGTCAAAAAAGATAAATAGATTGCTTTCAAGAAAGTAACACTTGAAATATTTATTTAAAAATTTTATTTAATTTTTAGCTTGACTGAGACGGCCCCACGCAGGTCTCCGGGTTTAAAATTTACGGCTTTATCATCGGGATATTTTTCAGCCAAAATCTTTTTGATCCCTTCAGGTATTTGTTCTTCTGTGCCATGACAAACCACACACTCCTCCGAGAGTAAAATCGGTTTAACCAGGTGCAGGGTTCTTTCATTTCCATTCTTTTCGACTCTGTAAAGTACGGTATCTTTATTGAAGGTGCTCCCTTTCATCATGTTTTCAAATTCCTTTAGCCACATCATCTCACCAGCATCGGGAACATTCTTGTCATTTCTGTTCAGGAAAGCGACTCTCCGGATGTCAATTGATTTCTCCCGTGAATATTTGTTCGTAAATTCCTGTGCCGTATCTGAACAAACAGTCAATGCTGCTTCCGGACCGCCACTTTTCATCTCTTTTACAAGTATACTCTTCAACTCTTTTAAATATCCATTGGCGGCGGATAAAGCCTCTTTTTTTGCCGCCTCGAGGGCTGCATCCTTCTTAGGTTCAACTTTTCTGATGCATCCTGTCAGCAAAAACGCTGTCAGAATTGTCAGCACAATCAAGTTACGCATAATTTCTCCTTTGTTATGGTAATTGGATGTTTAAAAATAAAAGAGGTTGCTTCTATTTTTCATAAAAACAACCTCAAAATAAGTAATTAATCAATTACACGATGAATTTGCCGCGCTTTGTATAATGAGTATGCAACAATTCATGCGACTTGTGACTGCAAGGACCCTCGGGAATGAACCTGGCATAGAACTCTGCCACATGTGTATTCTCGTGAGATTTCCTTATTGGAAGTTCTTCCTCTTCCTGATAGATAGCCTTGGCGCGTGCCTTACGAATCTTTTCATTGGTAGGTACGGGCATTCCACCACCACCAAGACAGCCACCCGGACATGCCATGATTTCGATGAAATGTACATCGTAAAGTTCTCCGGCTTTCAGCATTTCCATCACCTTTTTGGCATTGGCAGTACCGTGTGCAACGAGGAACTTAAGCTCGACGCCTTCGAGGAAAGCCCAGTCGGGCACACAACCTTCAAGCACCACGGATGATTGCTTGATGCCTTCAAAGCCTCTGACGGCTTCTATACGAAGCTTGTCGAACGGTACTTCTCTGCCTGTGATAAGTTCATAAGCGGTACGAAGTGCTGCTTCCATAACACCACCGGTAGCACCGAAGATGAGTCCTGCTCCCGATCCGATTCCGAACGGGTCATCGAATTCTGATTTGGGAAGTGACGGAACCATCATTCCTGCTTCCTTTATCATCTTGGCCATTTCACGGGCTGTAAGTCCATAATCCACATCTTTGTAACCTGATGCATTCATCTCGGGACGGTTGCATTCAAACTTCTTTGCGGAGCATGGCATCAGAGCAACACTGACAACATCTGCAGGATCCACTCCGGCCTGTTCGGCATAAAATGTTTTGATGATGGCACCAAACATCTGTTGAGGCGATTTAGCCGATGAAAGGTGATCGAGATATTCAGGATAGAAATGCTCGATATACTTTACCCAGCCGGGAGAACATGAAGTGAACTGAGGCAGTTTGACATCCGTATCACCATCAACTATTGCTTTTTTAAGTCTGGTAAGGAGCTCTGTCCCCTCTTCCATGATCGTTAAATCGGCTGTAAAGTTGGTGTCAAACACTTTGTCGAATCCAACGCGCTTCAATGCTGTATTCAACTGCTTGGTTACCGAAGTGCCGGGTTCCAACCCGAATTCCTCACCAATGGCAGCACGAGGAGATGGAGCGGTTTGAATAACCACATGTTTCGTAGGATCCTCGATTGCTCTGAATATTTCGTCTGAAGGATCATTTGCATATAATGCTCCGGTAGGACATCTGTTGATGCACTGCCCGCAATTTATACAAACAACATCAGCAAGCGGTTTTTCCATAAAAGTGGAAATGTGAGTGTGTGGACCTCTTCCAATAACATCGAGAGTACCCACCTCCTGTAAATCGATACAGGTTCTTACACAACGGCGGCAGTTAACACATTTGTCCATATCCCTGACAACGGAAAATGACGATCTGTCGACATCAAATTTGCTGACTGTTTCATGTCCAAAAGTAAAGCTGTCCACTCCCATCTCTTTGGCAAGAGTTTGAAGTTCGCAGTTGCCATTCTTTACACACGCGTAACATTCACCCACATGCTCACTGAGCAGCAATTCCATTATGTGTTTTCTTGCTTTTCTGACAGCAATGGTTGATGTCTTAACTTTAAGCGGAGCCGTAATGGGGTATGAACACGATGCCTGTAATGTCCTCATTCCCTCCACATCCACCAGACACAAACGGCAATGACCACCAATTCCGAGATCATCATGATTACACAAGGTCGGGATATGAATGTCAGCCATTTGACAGGCTTCGAGAATGGTCGTCCCAAAAGGAACATTCATCGTTTTACTGTTTATTTGTACAGATACGGTGCCACCAATGGTCTCGGTATTTTCCGGTGCTTTCGGAACAAATGTCTTATGACTCATCGGAGCACGGGATGTCTTTAAGTGTTTCATTGGTAAACTCCTTCTCCTTTGGAATGAAATATCTCGTCTTTGAAGTCTTCCAGAATTGAAAGAAACGGATTGGGGCTGCTTTGTCCCAGACCACATTTTGAAGCAACTCGCATCGTCTGCCCGAGGTCCTTCAGGTTGTTGATATGGGCAAATGTATACTCATTTCTCTCGATCATCTCCACACCTTCCAGCAGTTTCTGGTTCCCGAGTCTGCATGGGGTGCACTGTCCGCACGATTCTTCAACAAAAAATTCCATGAAGTTTTTCAGAACATAAAGCATGTCACGGCTTTCGTTGAATATCATTATCGAACCACCTGTGGCAGCATCTTCATAGGAAAGTTTTCTGTCAAATTTTGATTTTGGAATGCAAACTCCCGATGCTCCGCCTACCTGAACAGCCTTGGTGTTTTTTGCACCGACTTTTTCAAGCAGCTCATTTATGCTGATTCCCCAGTTGAGTTCGTAAACTCCGGGTTTCTCACAGTCGCCTGAAACGGAAAACAGCTTGGAACCGGACGATGCCGAAGTACCCAGCTCAGCATATTTTTCACCACCCTGGAGCACGATATGTGGCACAGCGGCGAGTGTCTCTACATTGTTCACGGTTGTGGGAGCACCGCAAAAGCCTGTATTTACAGGATATGGAGGGCGGTTTCTCGGTTCACCTCTCTGACCTTCGAGGGACTCTATCAAAGCGGTTTCCTCACCGCAAACATATGCTCCTGCTCCCATTACAATTGCGATATCAAAGTTGAAACCTTCTTTTCCAAGAATATTCTCTCCGAGCAGGTTGTTTTCGCGCATTTCAGTCAGGCAATCCTCGAGGAACTGTTTCATGTAGATGTATTCACCTCTAAGATAAATATATCCCTGAACAGCTCCGACAGTATATCCTCCAATTACCATTCCGTCGAGGATAAGGAAGGGGGAATTCATAAGGAGCACGCGGTCTTTGAATGTACCGGGCTCTCCTTCATCTGCGTTGCAAACGATGAATTTATCCTCGCCTTTAGCCGCTGCCACAAGCATCCATTTTGTTGAAGTGGGGAATCCGGCTCCGCCTCTTCCCTTCAGTCTGGAAGTCTTAAGCTCAAACAGGATATCCTCCCGGCTCATTTCAAGGGCTTTTTTTACTGATGATCCGGCGATGTAATCCGAAAAAAGGAGACTGGAAGTATGTATTGTATTTACTATGTCGTTATGCATTTTATCATCCTCCTCACTTGATCTCTCTTAAAATGGCACATGCTTTTTCAGGATCAAGTTTAGTGTAAACCCTGTCATTTACAATCATGGCAGGTCCTTGATCACACATACCGAGACAATTGGTAAATTCGAGTGTGATTTTCTGGTCTTTGCTGGTCTCGCCAAACTTTAATCCGAGCTCTCTCTCGATTGCTTTCTCGATGTTGCATTTGCCAGCCATATCGCAAATAATGGTACGGCACAAGCGAACAATGTTTCTGCCTTTAGGTTTGCAATTGAAAAATGAGTAGAACGAAACCACGCCAAAAACTTCCACGGGATGGATATCCAGCACCCGTGCCACTTCCTGTTGCGCAAAATCGGGGATGTAATTATATCTGTTCTGGATGTAATTGAGGAGTGGCATAAGAGCAGTACGATGGAATTCATACTGCTTTGCGAAATCCTCAATTTCCTGAGTCAAACTGTTTTTCTCTAATTCTAGCATCTCATCACCTCTTATTTCCTGTTTAAGAGTTTGAGAACTTTATCGATTAGCACATCGGCTGAAACAGGTTTTTCAACGAAATCGTCAACAGGAACCATGTCGCTTTTTCCAAACTCAAATCCGAGTGCTTTGGATACAGATGTGTACATCAAAATAGGGGTTTTTACACCTTCCCGGCGGAATTTCTGGGCGAGGAAAAATCCGTCATCAGGCTCCTGCATCATTACATCAAGAATGATGAGGGAAGGAGAATTTTCCTTCACTATTTTAAATCCATCGGTGGGATTGTTTGCGGTTATCACTTCGAAACCGTTGGCCATCAGAACCAGGGTAGTGGCATCTATAATATCCGGGTCGTCATCAATTATTGCTATGAGAGACATATCAGTCCTTTGCATTAATTTGTTGCTTTGTTTTGTTATATATGTTCCGGTCGGAATTTCCGACAAGTCACGGGAGACTTCTCCCGACTGGAACTGTCTGAATCAAAGAATAATAGTTCCGCAGTTATGATCTGTGCCCCGGTGGCACGCCCGACTTTATTGAAATTTATTTATTCACAACCTTTTCAGGAAGGAAAATCCTGAAGGTGCTCCCCTTCTCGTACTCACTCTCCGTCTCGATTTTACCTGAATAGTAATCGATCGTTTTCTTCACGATGGAAAGCCCGAGACCTGTACCATGAATTGATTTTGTAAATTCGTTTTTCGCTCTGAAGAAATCTGAAAAAAGCCTGCTCTTCTCCTCAGGTTTCAGGCCAATACCCGTGTCTCTTATCTCCAAAACAATGTATGCTCCCCTCTTTTGAAGGGAGACGAAGACCTGACCATTTTCCTTGTTATACTTGATCGCATTGCTTGTCAGGTTGGTTATCACTCTCTCAATTTCAAGGCGGTCAGCTTCAATGGCATATGAAGTGTCTCCTTTTGTGTAATTGATCGTCACATTCTTTTTCTTCGCCTCAAACTCCATCATCTGAATGGTATCTGTGAGAAGAGCGTCCAGATCTATTTTGATAATCTCCCTCTTCACCGTGTTCAGCTCAATCCGGGAAATATCAAGAAGATCGTTCACCATCGTCAAAAGACTGCGAAGACGGCTTGTACTCCTGTTCAGGAAGTCCTGTCGTTGCTCGTCAGTGATTTTCATTTTTGGATTGCTTAGAATGTCGAGGAAGCCGATGGTAGCCGCAACGGGAGCTTTGAGCTCATGAGATACCATCGAAACGAATTGCGATTTGAGGTTTTCTATCTGCTTAAACTGAGTGATGTTCTTTGCTACAACTACAATTCCCGCCGTCTTTTTCTTTTCATTGTCGGGAATTGGTGAACAGGAAACTTCGACGAACATTTCCGGTTGAGTTGACAGTTTCAACTGGACCGATTCACTTACATCTTCAAAGACTTCCCGGTTGATCATTCTTGTGGCGATTTCCCGTACTTCCTCCGGTAATACTTCAAGTATCCGTTCTGCCAGAAGTATCTCATCCAGATCGAGTAATCTCAAAGCAGCAGGGTTATAATAAACCATTTCACCGAACTGGTTCATTACCAGTACACCGTCAGCAAGAAGATTAATTATGGTATTAAGCCTGCTTCTCTCGAAAGCAAGCTCTAAAAGGCGGGCTTCACGGTCACGACGCAGTCTTTCAGCTTCAAGTATAAGCCTTCGTTTCTGCATCCCTTTTTCGATGTTGTGTATCAGTTCATCCGGGGTGAAAGGCTTTAATATGTAACCTTCTGCTCCAAGTTTTGTGGCTTCGACTGCAGTTTCATAACTTGCGTAGGCAGTTGCCATGAAACAGATGGTGTTGGGTCTTGCCAGACGAATTTCACGCAATACATCTATTCCGCTGACATCGGGCATTTTAAGGTCGAGGAGAGCGATATCGAAATCGCCCTCCGTCCCTTTTTTAATTCCTTCAACGCCATTCTCTGCAGTGTCCACTTCAAATCCTTCGATTTGAAGTATCCTTTTTACGCCATTACGAAGGTAATCTTCGTCGTCAACCAAGAGTATCCTGGCAGGGCTGTCTGAATCTTCCACCCTGTTATCTCCGGATTAACCTGCTTGTTTTTCGTAAAAATCGGATATCCTGCTTAAGATATCTTCGAGAACGACCGGTTTGTTTAGGATGTCGTCTGCGTTGATCCACTCCTGCTCTTCCTGAGTCATTGAATCGAATTGCATCCCTGTCTGGTTTGCAACTGCCGTTACGATGTAAACAGGCATCTTTTTACCATGTGGATGCCTCTTGATCTTGTGAGCCAGGATAAAACCTGAATCATATTCTTCCATCATCAAATCGATGACCGCACAAGCCGGTTTGAATGTCAGGAACTTTTCGTAACCGTCGTTACTTGTTTCGGCTGTTTCAACAGTAAATCCTTCAGCCTCAAAAAGAAGCCTGTTTTGCTCAAGTATGTCTATATCGTCATCAACCAGTAATATTTTTTTTTCGTAGTCCATTTTATACCTTCATATGTTTAAGTACTGTTTTTTCGGGAGTCGAATATGAAATTCGGTTCCTTTCCCCTCTTCACTCGTAAAGTTGATATCACCTTTGTGCATTTTCATGATACCATAGGCGATCGCCAACCCGAGTCCGGTCCCTTTACCGGCTTCCTTAGTAGTGAAAAAAGGAGTAAACAGTTTGCTGTGATTCTCTTTTTTTATTCCTTCTCCGGTGTCAGCAACAAACAGTTTGATGCTCTCACCCAAATCCTCAAATCTGATATTGATCTTTTTTACAGGAGCATTTCTTAGTGCGTCAGTTGCATTAATCAGGAGATTGGTTAACACCTGCTCTATCTGATCCTTGTCTCCCTGTATTACCATTGCAGCCAAAGGAAGCTCCGCTTTAACTTCAATCCCATCCAGCTTCCCGGTCACCGATAATTTTTTAACAAGATTCTTTATCTCTGCAAATATATCGAAAGTTGAGACATTTAGCTTGCCTTGCCTTGCAAAATTTAGAAGATTGGCAACAATATTTTTACATCTGTTTGCCTCACCCATGATCATTTCGAGGTCCCCGGTAATATCCGCTTCTATTTTATGCTTCTCACAAAGTTTCTTCAACAATCCGGCATAAACCATAATTGTCCCCAGTGGATTGTTGATCTCATGAGCCACCCCGGCAGCCAGTTGTCCGATTGATGCGAGTTTTTCCGCTGAATGAAGTGCGGCTTCGGTCTCATGCAGGTTGTCATATGCATCCCGTATCTCATCAAGGAGGTGTGGCAGACACATCTCTTTTTCGCTGAGTCCTTTGGCAATCGCTATCGCAAAATCCCTGCAGGTATTATACCCGCATGCACCACAATTTAATTCATCCCTCTTCCGGTTTATTCCAAATGTGGAGAGAATTTCATTAATTTTCTCTTCATCAGGTTCGGGTCTTCTCTGACTTGTTTTGACAAAATTCCTGCCGAAGTCGATATCCCTGCTGTTGAAAATATTGCTTTTCCACACCTTTTTATCCACCTGCTTCATATCTTTCTTTATGAACTCGATTACCTTCTCCCGCTTGGAATAGTAGTTCAAATCACTGTCGATTGCAGGTCCCGAAATGCAGCCTTCGCAGAAAAGGATGTCAACGAACCTTGCATTGATATTCTTCGCTGCAATCTCGTCAATAATTTCGATCACTTTTTTTCTCCCCTCCACTACCACGATCTCATCATCAAGTACATCCCCGGGAAGGTCTGTCGATTTCAAAAGCCCTCCTGCAAGAGGAAATGCCTTTCCCAGCGCCGCTCTCGGCGGATCGAATGGTATTGTTTCCAAATCGGAGAAAACTATATTTTCCCTCAAAAACATCTGCTTCAGCTCACTAAAGGTCAGTACGGTATCGATAACATTTTCCACCGGGTCGTCTGTGAATTCATCTTTTTTCGCGACACACGGCCCGATAAAAACAATTTTTGTATTCTCCCCTTTCTCCTTTTTAAGATACCTGCCGAGTGCTATCATGGGCGACACTATTCCCGCAAGGTTTTGAACCAGCTCAGGATAGTATTTTTGAATGTAGTTGAAGACAGCGGGACAGGCTGTACTAATCACCGGCTTTACTTCCGCATTCATTACTGCATCAATATAGTCGCTTCCTACCAGATCGGCACCAAATGCTGTCTCAACGACTGTGTCAAATCCAAGTCGCTTCAGAGCTGCGGGTATTTTTTCGTAATCATTGGGGAAGGATGCCGCGAAGGATGGGGCTACAATGGCAATGCGTTCAGACTGAATATCTGATAGCACTTCACTGTATGTTTCTTCGATGTTGCTGATGATGCATTTGGCGTGCTGAGAGCATACCACCACACAGTTGCCACAGGTAATGCAACGATCCTGTATTATAAGAGCCTGTCCGTTCACTACCCTGATCGCTTTCGCCGGACACTCTCTAATACACGAGTAACACCTTTTACATCTGTCAGGTACGGTAAATATTACACCGGACATTCTTAAACTTCCGCAATAATCTCTTTTAAGCATGCATATTTGATGCCAAACTTAATGAGTCAATTTTGATGCTTAAAGCAAGAATCTGTTAATGAGCGAAAATTCAATTTCTCACAAACGATAAAATTTTGTCTTAATTTTTGGAAACGGGATGAAAAACGATTTACAATATTGAATCGATTTCGTGAAATAGCAGGGATTTCGTTGGGCCGGGAGAAGGTTTACTACTTGATAATTTAAATCACCTCCAATGCCACGGAACAACTGCTTCCTGTGAAAATTATCACCCAAAATTTGAGATTGGTGATTTCTTTTATCTCAGGCAGTTGCTTGTATCTTTCCACCTGTTTTATAGCGGCAGTTTTCACATCTTCAAGGGTTGAAGCATCTCCTTTTTTAATGTACTTTATCTCAAAAAGGTGCTGGAATGCAGGGCTGTAGATTTGTGAATTCAAAAACAAAAGGTCGGGGTAGTTAAGGTTTACTTCCTGTTCACTCTTAATTTTGAATGATTTTGTGAGCGAAATATATACGATAAAAAGCAGTTTTACATATTTCTCATCAAAATTCATAAAATCGCGATTGGAGAGATTTTGTAAAATGGACTCAACTATCCTGATCACCGGCTGAACATCATTTGAGTTTCCCATCGCTCTTGCAGCATTTTTCAGGTCTTCAATATCGGGTTCTATCTGATTTTTTTCACTCATTTCATTCGCGAAAAAATCCCAAAACACTTCCTTAATTACATAATTTGGAATCTCAAACAACAGATCGAAATCCCTCCCGCCCTTAATTGTCAATAAACCGTTATAATAGAGCAAAGTGATAAAATCCTGAACGGTAAATTTGCGCTCAAATGTGAAAATTTGAGTTAGATTGGAAGGGTAATAACCTGTCTTCAAAATAGTATCAATCACCTCGACATTTGCTTCGTAGTTCTCGAGAGCCACAATCTTTTTGATCTTCGAGAAATCTGTCACAATATTACTGTCCACCATTTCGCGGGGATATTTCAGCGTAACCTGATTTATCTCCGAGAAAAATCTTAGTAACATCGCCGGATTATAAAGTCTTGTATTTGCTTCAGGGGAGAACAAACTGCCATTATACCAGGCGGCAACATCTTCAAGAATCTTTTCTGCAGCCTCCTTTTGAATACCAGGCAGAAGGTCATAAATCATCTTTTCAACTTCCGCTGTGGTAAATCCCGCCATTTCGTTGAACGACTCATGAGTGGAAATATTTGTGCCAATATTAAAGCCACTTGTCATCGAATCGAGTGTCACGGGTGTTACCCCTGTTGCAAAAAATCTTTCGATTATGCCCTTCCCTGTAAAATACTTTATTGTCTCGTAAAATTTTCTAACAAATCCGTTTTTTGAGACAATGTCTGAAAATGTATCGAAATGGAATGAGAGTATTTCGTTTGTAAAATGATCATACTCATCAATTAAGACCATGATTTTATTTTCAAGTCTTTCACTAATTTCTGAAAGATAATCCCCAAGCGTGTCAGATGGATATGTATTTTCCATAACCTCAGCATACTTCATTTCATCAAGCAGTTCATACTTACTATTGAACATACTCAAAGCATTTTGAATCTTTTTATTAAATCCATCCATAATATCATCAAGGTTGGATGTATTTATTCCTGTGAAATCGAATCTTAATACATAATAATTGTTTTTATTCGGAGTGGTGTGCTCTTTTTGTCCGATATATAAATTTAAGAAGAGTGAATCAAATTCATCTTTGAATTGAAGGCCGTAATAATATTCGAGCATCGAAATCGTGAGAGACTTACCAAAACGACGAGGGCGGAGAAAAAACAGGTAGTTACTGCATTCTTCGAGCTTCTTAATAAACTGAGTTCTGTCCACATAATAGCAGTCGGATTGAATCAGGGTTCTAAAATCAGCTATTCCGTAAGGGATTTTTTTTCGCTTGTTCATTTTGGTACCAAAACTTCTAAAATCTTTTATCTAAATATAAGAAACCAATTTTATCATTTCTTTCTTTGTTTTAATCAATATTATTCAGATATTTTAGTTTAACTTTCCGTATTTGACAATCACAATTTAACTTGATCTGCAAATGAACACTTACACAATCAAAAATATGGTCTGCCGACGATGTATCACTGCTGTCGAGTCAATTTTTAACGAAACTGGCGTCACCCCCATATTGGTAAGACTTGGGGAAGTGGTGACAGAAAAGCCTCTGAATGACGACCAAATCACCCAATTGCGCGAAAAACTTTCCGAAGCAGGTTTCGAATTGCTCGATGACCTTAGGAAACAGCAGATTGAAAAAATAAAAACTCTGATTATAAACCATGTCCACCACAAAGAAGAGGAAAAATTCAATTTTACCGATGTGTTGTCAAAGGAATTGCACCGGGAATACTCGAGTCTGAGTAAACTGTTCTCGGAAACCGAGGGTATCACAATAGAGCAATTTGTGATCCTGCAAAAGATTGAAAAGGTTAAGGAACTCCTCGTTTATGATGAATATAGCCTTGGTGAGATTGCCGACAAACTGGGATACAGCAGTGTCGCCCATCTTTCGGGACAATTCAAAAAAATTACAGGATTCACTCCCACACAGTTCAAGGTTCAGGGCCTTGGCTCAAGAAAACACCTGGATCATCTTTAAATCCATTTATATATAAATCATTTCCCTCAAAATGTAATGAATCGCCAAGACTCCAATCGTAATTTTGCTTTGTAATTAAAAGGAATTAAAACAATGACAAAGCAAACTTATCCGGTCCTAAACATGACATGCGCCTCATGTGCAGCCAGAGTGCAAAAGACAATTGAAAAACAACCCGGGGTCGTCTCCGCGATGGTAAATTATGCAAACTCAACACTTGTCGCAGAATTTGATCCCAAAATAGTTTCCCCGGGACAACTGAAAACTGCCGTCCAAAAATATGGGTATGACCTTGTACTGGACAGCGACAATTCAGATATAGATGACATCAATAAAAAGAAATCGGATGAATTAAAGTACACGACGATTGGTGCAGTAATTTTATCCCTCCCCGTTGTGATAATCGGGATGTTTTTCATGCACATGCCTTATGCAAACTACATTTCGTGGGCACTTTCAACTCCTGTTGTCGTGTGGTTCGGGAGAAGATTTTTCACGGGTGCATGGAAACAGTTGCAAAACAAAACCGCAAACATGGATACCCTGGTCGCGCTAAGCACCGGCGTCGCATATGTCTTTTCGGTATTCAATACACTCTTTCCGGAGTATTTGAGTGAGAAGGGAGTTCACCCTCATGTCTATTATGAAGCGGCATCGGTTGTAATAGCCTTTATCCTGCTCGGTAAAATGCTCGAGGACCGGGCGAAAGGAAGTACTTCTTCTGCCCTTAAAAAACTGATAGGACTTCAACCAAACTCAGTGACTGTGATGTTCGATGGAATAAGCAAAGTGGTTCCGATATCAAATGTTATGGTTGGCGATACAATTGTTGTAAAACCGGGTGAAAAAGTGGCAGTAGATGGTACCGTTACTTCGGGAGAATCTTTCGTCGATGAAAGCATGATCAGTGGTGAGCCCATCCCCGTTGAAAAGTCTGAAGGTTCGAAAGTTTTTGCGGGTACCATAAACCAAAAAGGAAGCTTTTTATTCAAAGCTGAAAAAGTTGGCAGCGATACACTTCTTGCCCATATCATCAAGATGGTTCAGGATGCACAAGGCAGCCGGGCACCCGTACAGCAACTTGTGGATAAAATCGCAGCCCTTTTCGTTCCTGTCGTTATCGTAATCGCGATTTTAAGCCTCCTCGTCTGGGTAATTATTGGTGGAGAGTCGGAGATTACACACGGCTTGATAGCGATGGTTACCGTGCTTGTGATTGCGTGCCCGTGTGCCCTCGGTCTGGCAACTCCAACCGCCATTATGGTTGGAATTGGCAAGGGTGCCGAGAACGGAATATTGATTAAAGATGCGGAAAGTCTCGAAATCGCCAAAAAAGTGGATGCAATAGTTTTTGACAAAACGGGTACAATCACCGAGGGAAAACCAACAGTTCACTCCATATTTTTTCCGGATGAAACGAAACAATCAAAAGCCATACTGGCATCGATCGAAAGCAGATCAGAGCACCCGCTGGCTGATGCAGTTGTTAACTATATCGGAAACACTTCCCCGATTGAAGTGAAAAATTTCAAAAGCATGACGGGACTTGGTGTGCAGGCTGAAGTGGAAAATGAGGTTTATTATGTCGGCAACAAGAGGTTGATCGAAAATGAAAAGATCAGAATCTCTGAAGAAATGGTCTCAACGCATGAAAAATGGATGCTGGAAGGCATGACGGTCATCTTCTTTGCGAACAGAAGCGAAGTCCTTGGAATTGTAGCCATCACAGACAAAATCAAATCTGAATCTGCCGCTGCTATCAAAGCACTCAAAGAGTCGGGAATTGAAGTTTACATGCTGACAGGTGACAACCGTGCCACTGCTGCAGAAGTTGCGAAAAAAGCAGGAATTGATCACTTTGAAGCAGAAGTGCTGCCCTCTGACAAGATTGATTTTATTAAATCACTTCAGCGAGAAGGCAAAACAGTCGGTATGGCCGGTGACGGAATCAACGACAGTGGCGCTCTCGCTCAAGCAGATTTAAGCATCGCTATGGGTACTGGAAGCGACATTGCCATGGATGTTGCGAAAATGACAATTGTATCCTCTGATCTGTCAAAAATATTGAAGGCGATTAAGCTCTCGAATGCTACAGTAAATACTATCCGTCAAAATCTATTTTGGGCATTTATCTATAATGTTATCGGAATTCCGATAGCAGCAGGGTTGCTTTACCCTATCAACGGTTTTCTCCTCGATCCAATGATCGCAGGGGCAGCCATGGCATTGAGCAGTGTGAGCGTTGTCAGTAACAGTCTAAGACTAAAACTCAAATCTATTTCTTAGCTGACCATACCTCGCGAAGGATCATCGAGAGGGGCTGTAGTACCGACTTTTTTGAGTTTCGAAAGAGTTGTGTACTCATCCCCCTTCCTTGAATCAAAATGCTTCTTTTGCCGGAGTTGTAAAAAACTCCAAAGATGTTCGTGTATTTTATTCCAACACTCTTTATTGTTTTAGAGTCTTGAAATTTAATTTCATCCCGGGTGAGTGTGACATACATCTGTTGAAATTTTAGAGAAAAATATCCCCATAAACATGACCCAAACAACCCCGCGATAAATAATACACCAATTATACTGTTCGATTTTTCACTCCTCGATGAAGATGAGCAAGCTCCGATCGACCCAAACAGCAGGAGACCAAAGAAGCAAATCAGGAAAATAAATAATATCCTAATCCATTGATAACCATCTGCTCCATTTCTGATATCGATGGTGCCATCATCTTTCTTAAAAACTATAAAGTTTTTTTTGGTTCTCTGTATCATTGTTAAATCACGATATGCTTTTTCGAGAGCATCGTCCTGAATTCCGGTTTGAACGGGTATCGCCGAAACCCCTTTTTTTCCTTCAAGAACAGCTTCAAAATCAGCTACTGAAGCAATCCTTTTACCATGATCCTTTTCTATTGCCATAAAAATTGCCGACACAATTCTTTCCTCGATGTGTGGATAGAACGAGCGGGGGTCGGGAACCGGTTCATTCAGCACTCTCTGCATTACATGATAGGAACTTGTACTCGTGTTTATTTCCAGGGGGAGACGCCCGGAGAGCATTTCGTAGAGGGTCATCCCGAGGCTGTAAATATCAGATCTTTGGTCCACCCTCTCCCCTTTTATCTGCTCGGGACTTGCATACTGAAGTGTGCCGATAACTGTACCTGACTGAGTAAGTGTCTGCCCTGTTTCATCCCTTGCGATACCAAAATCGAGGATTTTTACAGTGCCTGAAGCTGTAATGATGATGTTACTGGGTTTTATGTCCCGGTGAACCACTCCCTGCGAATGGGCATAGCCTATGCCGTCAAGCACCTGCTTGAAAATGGGATACGCTCTGTCGAACGGAATTGGACCCGTTTCCCTGCCTATCATTTGTGAAAGGGTTCTACCCTCGACATACTCCATTACGATAAAAACATTTTGAGAGGTCGGGTCTTTGAGGATGTCGTGGAATTTTACGATGTTGGGATGGTCAAGTTTCGAGTGGGTTTTTGCTTCTCTGATAAACCTTTCACGGGCATCAGAATTCTGTGAGAGTGAATCGGAAAGCTTCTTTATGGCAAAATACTGACCGAGAGTGAGGTGTCGTGCTTTGTAAACCACAGCCATACCACCTGCTCCGATGGTGGATTCAATTTCGTATTGCCCAAAAAGAATCGTGTTAACCATATCTTCAATCCGATTTAAATTTTATTTAATCAGTACATCCGGCAAAACTTCCCTGATACACAACCCAAAAATACCCAAAAACTCACATTACTGCATTATTGGATTACTGAATTATTGCATTATCAGATTACTGCATTTTAAAATACACGGAGCCACCTGCCGGATTCGAACCGGCGACCTAATCATTACGAATGATTTGCTCTACCAGCTGAGCTAAGGTGGCTTCTTATAACAAGATTGAAAAGAGGACTATCTTACTCTTTTTTTATGTCTGTTTTTTCTCAATCTTTTTTTGCGCTTGTGCGTAGACATTTTATGTCTTTTGCGTTTTTTTCCACAGGGCATCTAAATCTCCGTTAGATTAGGTTATTTGTTTTTTTCAAGAATACTTTGAGCCTGCTTTGCAGGATTTGAATTAGGGTCAAGTTCTATTGTTTTGGTGAGCCATTTAGTGGCTTCATCTTTATTGTTGTTCGAGAGGCTGACTACACCCATGTTAAGATGTGCAATCTGATGCTTCGGATCTATTGTCAAAGCTTTTTTGAAACTTTCCTCTGCCTGCTTGAGATCCTGCATATTGAAATAGCAGACTCCGAGATCAACAATTACATCAGGAATGTTTGGTTTTTTCTCCAAATATTTTTTGTAAAGCGGCACGGCCTTTTCAAACATACCCGAATCAAAATATGAGTGTGCAAGGTTAAGCATCACATCAAGATTGTCGGGTGATTCAGCAAGTTGTTTCTCCAGATTCATAATCTGAGGGTCCAGCGCAGGATTTTTCCCGATTGGATTTGCAGGCTGATCATGTCCCTCACCGGGAGGATGATTATGGCCTGCGTGCGGATCGACAGCTTTTGGAGATTCAAAAACTCCCGAACCGATAAGAATGAACATGCCTGCCAAAAGCAGAATTCCAAGAACAATGCCTGCAGTTTTTGTCTCGGACGACGAAGTACCTTTGCCGGCGTTCTTCCCTTTGGAAGCACCCTGTTCTTTTTGATTCTTCTGAGCCATCTTTTTCTTTTCCGGATTCAGCAAAGCGCCACAATCGTTACAGTAAGTGGCTGAACCCGGATTAACCGTTCCGCAGACGGGACATTTTATTTGATCTTTGTTTTCTGCCATTTGCAATCTTGTTTAGTTCTTATTTACTCTCTTTTTTCAATCCGTTGTCAACCTGATTTTTAAAGTCCTTCGAGAACTTAAATACAGGGATAAAATGTTCAGGGACAAAAACCTTGTCACCATTTTTAGGATTTCGTGCGTATCTGGCCGCTTTTTTCTTCACTTTGAAGGTACCAAAGCCTCTTATTTCAATTCCTTTACCTGCGCTCAAGGCTTCTATAACACTCTTAAAAAAACCCTCAACAACAGCTTCGGTCTCAAGTTTGGTCAGCCCTGTACCTTCTGCTACAATATCTACCAGATCGGCTTTAGTCATTATTCAGTTCTCCGGATATAAAATTTTTCAAATCGAACCTCCAATTTATAACCATTTTAAGAAAAATGCAAACTTTACCGAAACTTAACACTATTTGAACCGATA
The DNA here is from genome assembly GCA_017302895.1 of Ignavibacteria bacterium. Classification (NCBI taxonomy): domain Bacteria; kingdom Pseudomonadati; phylum Ignavibacteriota; class Ignavibacteria; species Ignavibacteria bacterium. Next base: position 36,228 of record JAFLBV010000006.1, read on the forward strand.
TTTTTATTTACCCGTCCAAAGGTCTGCGTTAGAAAATGAATTTTTTATTACATTTAGTATCAACTTTGAATTTATTTTGATGTCCAAATCAAATGACAGAACAGTTGAGTCCTTCGATTAGAGGGAGGTTAATAAAATCTCCCCGGGATTTGACAAATTTTTCCGATCTTAATTGTTGAATTTGCAGATTGTAGAAAGCGTAAAAGCGTACAGATGGATACCGGCATAATTCCTTTAGTAAAACAAGTTGTAATTATCTTTACGATAGTGATAACTGTTTTTATTCTCCTGTCGTTTGGTTATGCCAAACTGAAAGCTCTCATCACGGGGAAAAAGCCTCCTAAGACGGGTCCCGAATTATACGCCGCACAGCTTGCGATGCAAAAAAACCCAAATCAGCCACAAGTAAAAAAAGCACGGATCCCTTCAAAAGAGAAAGAAGCTCCAAAACAAAAAGAGGAGCAACTTCCGGTGGAAAATGTCGAAAGACTGAAAGCTCCAAATCCCCCACTGAGAAGAAATGATGAAGCCCGGCGATCACGAGCCCAAAGCCGCGTTAATATGAATATTGTGCAGCAGAGCATCCCAAAAAGAAATGTGTTTCAGGTTGTAAACAATCAGCAGGCAAATTTCCGCGGGATCAGCACGGGTACCATTTCGTACACCCCAACGGAAAAACCATCGACTACTCAGGCTACTATGAGAAGCCAGTCTCTCTTCACGACTGCCGGACAGAATCCGCAGACGCAGAGAACACCCCCCGGCAAAGTGAATATTAACTTCAAATAATCAGAGCAGCGTCTCCATTTCATCGATGATGTTGTTCATCCTGCTGATTATTGCAGTTACGGCATCCGGTTTTCTCATATCCACTCCCGCATCACTCAAAATTTCTATTGAATATTTCGATTTTCCGGACCTCAGGAAATTCAGATAACGGTCGACTGCCGGCTGCCCTTCTTTCTTGACCAGACTAACCAGTGCTTCCGATGCTGCCATGCCGGTAGCATACTGGTAAACATAAAAATTGTAGTAAAAGTGAGGGATTCGTGCCCAGGTGTACTCCTCTTCCTCATCCACATGCATCGCTTCACCCCAATATTTGCTGTAAAGCGATTTGTACAATTCTTTAAGCTCTGTCGCCGTAAGTGCTTCACCATTTTCGACTCTTGCGTAGGCAATCTTCTCAAATTCAGCAAACATTGTCTGCCTGTAGAAAGTGGCTGTAACACTGTTCAGGAATTTTTCCATCAATGAGAGTTTTTGAGATTTACTTTCACTTGTCTTAATGAGATGCTCAAGGAGAAGAGATTCATTGAATGTACTTGCCACTTCTGCGAGAAATATTGAGTAGTCTGCATATACCGGAGGCTGTGTCTCACCTGTAAACCATGAGTGCATGTTATGCCCCATCTCGTGCGCAAGTGTGAACACATCATTTAGATTGCCCGTAAAATTCATCAAAACATACGGATGGGTACCGTAAGTACATCCTGACGAATAAGCACCTGACCTCTTTCCGGCTGTCTCATAAACATCAATCCAACGGTTGTCGAATGCCCTGTTGATTGCTTCAAGATACTCGCTTCCCATTATTTGAAGTGAATCAACCACGAGTTTTCGGGCTTCTTCCCAACTATATTTTTTTACTTCACTCGAATCAAAAATGGTTACATATGAGTCATAAGGGTGAATTTTATCCTGCTTTAGCATCCTCCTCTTTATTTCAGCCCATCTGTGCATTGGTGCCAGATTCTGGCTGACTGTCTCTATCAAATTGTCATAAACAGATACAGGGATGTTGTTGGTGTGAAGTGCAGCTTCGAGTGAACTTCCGAAATTCCTTGCGCGAGCGTTGAAAATCTTGCCTTTTAGATTATTGTTGAAAATAACTGAAAAAGTATTCGCATAATCTTTAAAGGGAGAATAGAATGCTTTGTAAGCCCTTTCCCGGTAAGCTGAATCCTTTGAATAAAGTGCGGCATAAAAACGACCGTGCGACATCTCCTGTTCTTCACCCGACTCTCCGGTAACAGTCGGGAATTTCAGATCAGCATCAGAAAATATCGAGAAAATCTCGTAAGCCCCACCGGTTACGCTTGAAGAGAGAGCAAGCAACATTTCCTCTTTTTCTGAAAGGGTGTGAGCCCGTCTTCTCTTCAAATCATCAAAAAAGTGTTCATAACCTTCAAGTCCAAATTTGGAAATGGCTTCTTCGATCACTGAATCAGGCGTAACATTAAGTTCCGGCAGGATGAATGATGCCTTCGACCCGGCGATTGTGTATAGGTTTCTTATTCTGTCATTAAGTCCCTGATATTTATTTACCCGCAAGTCGCTGTCCTTTTTCAGCATCACGAATAGATGGAGTTTTTCAACGGTCATCGAAACGAGTTCGTCAAATTTTATGCATTCAGCCAGAGCAGTCGCGTCCTTTGAAATGGATCCTCGGAACTTGTCATACCCGTCGATCATCGACTGGATTTTTGCAAATTCCGCTTCCCATTCCTCATCGTTTTGATAAATGTGCGACACATCCCACTTGTAATTCTCGTCTATCTCATCTCTTTCGGGGAGTGATCCTCCCTCGGTTGCCAAAAATATTCTCTCAAATCTCTCGTCAAATTTCATCTTTTTTCATCCGGTTTTGTTGGTCGCAAATTTATTTTTATCAAATTTTAACACAAAATTAACAATTCTGATCTTTTTTTTAAATTATATGAGTAGTGCACTCGCAAATTAGTTGATTTTTTAAGGAGTTAGAGGTAAATTGCTTGTCTGAATTTTTTTTCATATTAAATAGTCGAGTTAAGTTAAATTTATGGAAAAGTACCTATACAGGATTCTGATCACTGTTGCGTTAGTAGCTCTGGCGATATACTTCTTATATCCCACATACCAGGACTACCTTAAAACGGCAGAGATAAGAGAAAAAGTTTCCGCTCACGAGAAATTTTTGAACAAGACCTACCCGGGGATGAAAAAGGAAAGCCTCTCTTATCTTCTGAAGAACTTTGAAGACAGCCTCAAAACTGTCGATGAGGATTATGCCAAAGTTAGAGCCAAAAGAGTTAAGCTCGGTCTCGATCTTCAGGGTGGAATGCGTGTCGTTCTTGAAGTGAACACTGCACAGCTTCTGCAAAAGCTCGCCCAGGACCCCGATCCGGTATTTGTGAAGCTCCTTGATGAAGCTTCCAAAGAAGCTAACGCAAACGATGAATCTGTCGTTGACATTGTGGTCAGGAAACTGCAGGAAAAAAACATCCGCTTAAGCAGATATTTCGGCAATATCGATCAGGATGATGCCAAAATTTCATCACAGCTTAAAGACCAGGCAACTGATGCGGTTACAAGAGCCGAACAGATCTTGAGAAACCGTATTGACCAGTATGGAGTTTCGGAACCTGTTATTCAAAAACAAGGCCAGAACCGTATTGTTGTAGAGCTTCCCGGTATCTCCAATGAAGAAGAAGCAAGACAGCTTATTCAGAGTACCGCACTTCTCGAATTCAAAATGGTCAGAGAACCTCAGTATGCCTTTAACCTGATTACAAGAATTAACAATTCTCTCGCAGGCGGCAAAGTTGAAGAGGAAAAGACTGATAAAGTTGATTCCACTAAAAAAACCGATACTACTGCTGTAGCAAAAACTGATAAAAAAGCTGAGACCAAAACTGATTCGACTGCTGTTGCTAAAGTTGACTCCGGCAAAAAAACTGATACGAACAAAACTGCCAAAACTGACACAGGAAAAAAATCTCCTGAACAGCTTGCCAAAGAGAATCCAATTTTTGCTCTCATTTCGCCAAGTGAACAAACTGGTGAAATCTATGTTCCCGCTTCAAACAAGGATAAATTGCAGAGACTCCTGAATTCTCAGATAGCTCAGGCAATTATGGGCGAAAATGACGAGTTCGTCTTTTCAAACCATACCTTCCTGTCTGACAAGGGAGAAAAAATTTACACCCTCTTCTGTGTGAACAAAAAACCTGAACTTACAGGTGGTGTTATTACAGAAGCTGTCGGCACACCCGATCCCGGAGGCGCTGCCGGTGCTGTTGTTTCCATGACAATGAACTCAGAGGGTTCTGTTGAGTGGGCTCGCATCACAGGTGCCAATGTTGACAAAAGATGTGCAATCGTGCTCGATGGTGTCGTTTACTCGGCTCCTGTTATCAAAAACAAAATTACCGGCGGCAGAAGCCAGATAGACGGTATGAAAGATCTTAATGAAGCCAAACTGCTTGCAAACATCCTTAATGCCGGTGCATTCGCTGCTCCTGTTGACATTATTGAAGAAAGAACAGTAGGACCATCACTCGGTGAAGATTCCGTCTCCGCCGGCCTTCTTTCTGTTGTTTTGGGCTTCGCTCTTGTTGCAGGATTCATGATTATTTATTACAGAGGTGCCGGTGGAATTGCTTCTTTTGCGCTTATCTTTGTGATACTCCTTATCATCGGTACTCTTGCTGCTTTCGGAGCAACACTTACCCTCCCCGGTATCGCAGGTATCGTGCTGACCATCGGTATGGCAGTGGATTCAAATGTACTGATTTATGAGAGGATAAGAGAAGAAATGGCTCTGGGTAAAACCATGAAAGCTGCTGTTGAAGGCGGATTCGCCAAAGCAGGTGCTGCCATTTGGGATTCAAACATAACTACTCTCATCACCAGTATAATCCTCTACCAGTTTGGTACAGGTCCTGTACAGGGTTTCGCACTGACTCTTATGATTGGTATTCTTACCTCTCTGTTTGGTGCCCTCGTTATTGCGAAGGTTATTTTCGAATATTTCACCGACAAGGGTCACCCTGTTTCGATCGGTTAATCTTAAAAGGTTTTTAAGGAGCTAAATAAATAATGCGAATTTTTCATAATCTAAATGTTGATTTTATGGGCAAGAGGAAATATTTTTATATCCTCTCTACCACAATTTTTGTCCTCGGTCTAATAAGTATTTTTGCCAGAGGATTGCAGTTTGGTATCGACTTTAAAGGTGGTACTGAAGTAGTGCTGGAGTTCGAAAAGGTTATCGATATTACCAAGGTTAGAGGTTATCTCGAGAACTCTGGACTTGGGAACATCGAAGTTAAAACCTTCGGTGCAGAAACTGGTGCCCTCATCAGAACTGAAGTTCAGGATATTCCTGCAGCGATTAAACCTAAACTGCTCGGAGTTATTGAAGGCAATATTGCCAAAGCGTATCCCGGAATCAAATTGGAAAAGACCGAAGATCCAGCTAAAGGTTCATTTACCTACAAGTTTGCCGGACCCGATACCGCGACAAAAGTAAGTCAGTTGCTTTTCGACCAGGGTTTCCAGGCTTCACGGGTCTCTTTTGAGGCAAACAATTCTGAAGTTATCGTAAGAGTTGGTGTCTCTGATGTTATCAAAGAGAGCCTGAAAGAAAAACTTACGGGAAACAACTTCAAAGTGCTTAGAGAAGACAGAATTGGTCCTAAAGTCGGAAACGAATTGAAAAGAGATGCAATTATTGCAGTTATTCTTTCATTGCTCGGTATCCTCATCTATCTCGCATTCAGATTCAAATTCCTCTTTGCTTCCACTGCGGTTGTCGCGCTTTTCCATGATGTGTTGCTCACTATTGGCCTCTTCTCTCTCTTTTATGGAGTGATTCCGGGACTCAATCTGGAAATCGACCTTACCATTGTTGCTGCATTCCTGACACTCATTGGTTACTCAATCAATGATACTGTTATTGTGTTCGACAGGGTGAGAGAAACAATGAAAATTCATAAAGGTGGCAACCTAGAAGCATTGATGAATGAAGCTGTGAACAAAACCATGAGCAGAACCATCCTTACCGGTGGAACGACCCTTATGGGTGTTTTGGTTCTTCTTTTGGTTGGTGGTGAAGTGTTGAGAGCCTTTGCATTCACTCTCTTCTTCGGTATTATCGTTGGTACTTATTCTTCAATATTCGTGGCAAGTGCCCTTGCTCTCGATTATTCAAAGAAATACAAAATGAAGATTGACTTCTAATATTTGGAAGTTACTGTGTTTCAGGCTGCGGGCTCAAAAGTTCGCAGCCTTTTTTATTTTAAATGTTTTCTGTGGATCAGCCAGTTGTGGAGAGCTTTATAACCCATTGGTATCAATGAAGCAAAAGCAACAATGAAAAGTGTGAGAGTAAGATTTTTCTGGACAAACGGGATATGCCCGAAGAAATAACCAGCGCCTACATAAATCAGAATGTAAATCGCAGCCGAAAGAAGACTTGTGACGATAAATGTTGAAAATTTCATCTTCACGATACCGGCAACAAATGGAGCGAAGGTTCGAACCATCGGAAAATAACGGGCGAGGAACATGGTGGTTTTACCGTGTTTCTTGAAAAATCCTTCCGTGGCAATCAAATATGAAGGTCGTATGAACCTGTTATTCATTTTATATGCCCTTTCTCCAAGCCGTCTGCCTATTCCATAATTGAAGATATCTCCAATAAACACCGCCATTGTAAAGAGCAGATAAAGAGCATAGGGGTTCAACTGACCGGCGGCGGCTATTGTGCCGGCAGCAAAAAGAATGGTAACACCGGGCAACAGTGGTGTAAGAACAAAATTCGTCTCCAACAGAATTAAAACGAAAAGAAAAAGGTATGTTATATTGCCGTATTCGGAGATTATTACACTGAGATAGCCATCCAGATGATTTACTATCTCCCACACATTGCCAAGAAATTCCATTAATTAACTTTCTACAGGTCATTGAGTACCGGTATATCCCTTTCGAGATATCATACTCTAAAATCGATTTAAACTAACTGCTAAATTTACGAACTTTAATCTGTTAGAAAAGATTAATTTTTTGAACCCAAATCCATCAGATCCTGCTCTTCATTCTTTCTTCATAGGCTGAATCCCATTCCTCTTTTTTCAGATCGTACCGGTCGGCAATAAGATCATTTGGATAGAAGAAATTCCCAACCACAATTCCGGTAACTGCATCATGCAGCTCTATATTCAAATGACCTTCACCTGTATAATGAATGTCATCAAATTCTCCCTTGCCGGCAATTCCTGTAAACAGATAAAAGTCATGTTCCATCTTACCATTTGGAAGAAATATTGTTCTGACCACAACAGCGTGATCGATGCCTCTTGAGTGTAACTCTACTTTGTCTTTTAACATGACAACCTCCGGTCCTGTTGGATTTCACGATGGTTTACTGTGATTCAAAGTCAGCAGAAATTCACAGTTGAAAACTAAACTCTTTTTTGAAATTTCCTATACCTCCGGCGAAAAAATATTTCCTTCTACTATTGAATTTATTTCAGCGAAATCAGGTTAAATGAGTATAAAATCTTCAACAACCCGGTTTACCAAAATGGAATTCAACAAAGAATCGTTTGCCATACTTGAAAAACAGTATCGTACGAACCTCATAAATTCAGTTACAGGCTTTAAGAGTGCAAATCTAATTGGCACTGTCGACGGGAAGGGAAACAATAATCTCTCCATTTTCAGCTCAGTCGTCCATGTGGGTGCAAATCCTCCCCTGATCGGTCTTGTTATGAGACCCGTTACTGTCGTCAGAGATTCATATGACAATATCATATCGACTGGATTCTACACAATCAACCATGTCTCGAAGGAATTCTGTAAAGCTGCTCATCAGACTTCTGCGAGATATCCAAAAGGAGTCTCCGAGTTTGAGGCTGCCGGTCTGACTCCCTGGTTTTCTCAGACGGTACCTGCACCTTATGTTGCAGAATCCCCTGTCAAATTAGGAATGAGATTTGTCGAAATGCATGAAATCAAAGCAAACAACACAATTTTTATTGTTGGCGAAATTGTCGAAGCGTTTATTCCGGATGAATTGATTCTTCCGGACGGATTTATTGATTTGGAAAAAGAAGGTGCTGTTGCAATTTCGGGACTTGACAGTTACCACACAACTTCCCGTCTCTCACGCCTCTCATATGCCAAACCAGGAAAAGCACCCGAGGAGATTCAATGAAAACAGAAGAAATTTCACACCCTGAAATCTCCAGAATAATTGAAATGGCGTGGGAAGACAGAACACCCTTCGAAGCCATCGAATCACAATTCGGGTTGAAAGAAAACGATGTCAGAGCCATTATGAGACGGGAAATGAAACCTTCGAGTTTCAGGATGTGGCGCGAGAGGGTAAGCGGAAGAAAGACGAAGCACTTAAAGCTAAGATCAAAAAGCGTTCAGAGATTTAAAAGCCACAATCAGTAGAATCTGCGACAGCTTTCCATCGTGTTTATTCCCGATGTGAAGGTTTTTAACCTGTTTTGAATATATTTGTCCCTGTAATTCGTTCAGTTCCCGACAGTTTGTTCAAACAGGATTCCTTCCATGAAATTTCTCAATATTTTTAGAAAAAAGACAACCGGACTTGCTCTCGGAAGTGGTGCTGCTAGAGGAATCGCACATATCGGTGTACTTAAAGCTCTCGAAGAGAAAAACATAAAGCTTGACTACATTTCAGGTTGCAGTATGGGGGCACTTATCGGAGGAGCTTACGCTGCCGGAATGACAGTCAAACAACTGGAAGATATCGCTACTCAAAACGATTGGAAACTGATGGCGAAAATGTTCTTTCCTTCCTTTTCCCGTGCCTCTCTCGTTAAATCAACTTTTCTCGAGGAATTTATCCTCTCTATTTTTGGAGACAAAAATTTCAACGATCTTAAAATTCCCTTCTCTGCTGTAGCCACTGATATAAATACGGGTGAACCTGTCATTCTCGATTCAGGTGATCTGAAGACTGCAATAAGGGCAAGTGTTTCCATCCCTGTGATGTTTGTTCCGGCGAGCATAAACGGCAGAAGACTTGCGGATGGCGCCCTCGTTAATCCGGTTCCCGTCGACATACTTCGAAACAAAAAAATCGATAAAATCATCGCTGTGAGTATCACCGGCACATCCCCCGTAATCGCCCAGTCAGAGCAGATTCAACAACCTGTGGCACTCGACCCCAGGGTTGCCGCTCTCTCCATTAATGAGAAGATTCAGGAATTGCTCAAAAAACCTTTCGAAAAGCTTGGACGTAAAAATGAGGAGAAAGAACCCGATCCAACCATGTGGAATGTAATGGCCCAGTCCTTCTTCATTGTCCAGGATCAGATCAGTCGCCTGAACATGATGGTCGCAAAACCGGATATCCTTATCACCCCTGACACGCGTGACTTTTCCCTACTGGACTTCACCAAAGTAAAAGAACTCATCGAGATTGGCTACATCTCCACCATGGAAAAACTTGATGAGGGCAGATAAAAATTTCAAAATTCAGAATGTTAATTTTTCAACTTATATATTGATAATTTTTTCATATTTTAAACATATATAATTAATTTTATCCATAAAATTCAATTTATAGCTTTAAAATGAACAAGCAGAAAAGAAAACTGGAGCTGAACCAGCTCCAAAGCAAAATGTCCAGGATAGCTTCAATGGAATCAGCGATAGTTGTTCCTCAGGCCGGGTGGCTCTATTCCATCAGAAAAGCACTGAGTATGTCGTTGAGGCAGCTGGCTATGAGACTTAACATGTCTCCTCAAGGGATTGCGCAATTGGAAGAAAGAGAGAGGGATGAGACAATCAGCCTCGGAAAATTGCGCGAAGCAGGCAATGCCATGGGAATGAAACTTGTTTACGGGTTTATTCCAATAAATGAATCAATAGAAGAGCTGGTACTCAAGAGAGCAAGACAAATTGCCACGGAGATTGTGCATCAATCTGCTCACACTATGAAATTGGAAAATCAAGGGGTCTCTGATGATAGAATTGATGAAGCAATTAATGATATTATTCGCGAATTGACTGAGAACAAACCGGGGAAAATATGGGACTGATACCTGACTACGAGGACGGACAGACACCGTTAGAACCGGATGAGATTGAAGGATTACTGATCAAAACTGTATCAACTCGTGGAGAACTCGATGAGTTTGAACAGCTTGGTGTTGCAAACGCTGTAAAATGGGTTCGTTTAAGTAATTTTAACAATGAGGATATTCTTACTATTGAATTTATCCAGAAATTGCACAAGGTTATGTTTCAGGATGTGTGGAGGTGGGCTGGAGAATTCAGAACGACGAACAAGAATATTGGTGTTGATAAATATCAAATCAGACTTGAACTCAAGAACCTCTTGGAGGATTGTAATTTTTGGATAGAAAAGCAATCTTTCTCATATGATGAAATAGCAATCCGGTTAAGTCACAGATTGGTCGTGATCCATCCATTCAGCAATGGAAACGGCAGACACTCAAGGCTTATGGCAGATATTCTGATTTCAAAATATTTTAATCAAACAATGTTTACATGGGGAAGCAAGAGTCTCGTAAAAAAAGGGGAGGCAAGAGGTGTATATCTTAAAGCGCTGAAAGAAGCAGATGATATGAACTATAAACTGCTCCTGGATTTTGCCAGATCATAAAACAAGTACTAAACAAAAAATCAAGTTGTTTGTTTTAAGTGGATGAAAAAATCCCCATAAACCGGTAAAATCCTTCCCTTATTTCTTTGTAACTTTGTAGTTACGAAAATTTAAAATTCCGAACCGGAGATAAATGAATCATACCAGAAACTTCTGCATAATTGCACACATCGATCATGGAAAAAGCACCATCGCTGACAGGCTTTTGGAAACCACCGGAACTGTCAGTGACCGGGAAGCCAAAGCCCAGATACTCGACAGCATGGACCTCGAGAGAGAACGCGGTATTACCATCAAATCACACGCCATTCAGATGGAATACAAGGCTAAAGATGGTGCTAATTATGTCCTGAATTTGATAGATACCCCGGGGCATGTCGATTTTACCTATGAAGTTTCACGCTCCCTCGCTGCATGCGAAGGGGCTCTCCTGATTGTTGATGCCTCACAAGGTGTAGAGGCTCAGACTATTTCAAATCTCTATCTTGCAATTGGCGCCGGTCTCGAGATAATTCCCGTGTTAAACAAAATTGATTTACCCGGTGCTGAACCTGACAGAATTGCCCAGCAGGTAATTGAACTGCTTGGCTGTAAAAAAGAAGAGATTATCTACGCCAGCGCAAAAACAAAAATTGGAATCGTGGATATCCTTGAAGCAGTGGTTGAAAAGATACCGCCACCAAAAGGCGATCCCGACAAACCTTTGCAGGCACTCATTTTTGACTCCGTTTTCGATCCCTACAGAGGTGCCATCGCTTATGTAAGAGTAATGAACGGTGTCATTAAAGAAAAGGAAAAAATCAGATTCTTTGCCCACGACAAAGAGTATATTGCCGAGGAAGTGGGTACACTTCGACTTGGGAAAATAAGAACAGGTTCCATCACGGCAGGAAGTGTCGGCTATATCATCGGCGGTATCAAAGATGTAAAAGATACCAAGGTGGGTGATACAATCACTCATTCCAGAGGCGGTGCAGAAGATCCTCTGCCCGGGTATCAGGAAATAAAGCCGATGGTTTACAGCGGTCTTTATCCCACGAACACCGAAGATTTTGAAGACCTTCGTGATGCCCTCGATAAATATATCTTAAATGATGCATCCCTTATTTACGAACCTGAAACTTCTGCAGCTTTGGGTTTCGGTTTCCGTTGCGGTTTCCTTGGACTCCTTCACATGGAGATTGTTCAGGAACGGCTTTTCAGAGAGTTCGACCAGGCAATCATTACCACACTCCCCAATGTGGAATATATCGTTTACAAAAGAAACGGTGAAAAAGTTGTTGTTGATAACCCCGACCATATGCCACCTGCCGGAGACATTGACATTATTCAGGAACCGTATGTAAAAGCTCAAATCGTCACTCCAAGTGAGTATGTTGGTGGAATTATGAAACTCGCCATGGACAAAAGGGGTATCTACAAAAATACGACCTATATTGACCCCACACGAGCCGACTTAAGTTTTGAGTTTCCTCTTTCTGAAATCATCTTCGATTTCTATGATAAACTGAAATCGATCTCAAGAGGTTATGCTTCTTTTGATTACGAACTGATTGGTTATCAGGAATCTGATCTGATTAAACTTGATATTCTCCTGAATGCTGAACCTGTTGATGCCCTCTCCATGATTGTTCACAGGTCCAAATCCTACGACTGGGGAAGAAAAGTCTGCGATAAGCTCAAAGACCTGATTCCGCGGCAGTTGTTCGAAATTTCCATTCAGGCAGCCATCGGTTCAAAAGTAATTTCCCGTTCAACTGTAAAGGCGATGCGCAAAAATGTTATCGCAAAGTGCTACGGTGGCGACATTTCCCGTAAACGGAAACTCCTCGAAAAACAAAAAGAGGGGAAAAAACGGATGAAACAGGTAGGAAATGTGGAAATACCGCAGGAAGCATTCCTGGCAGTACTCCAGATTGAAGATTAAAACAGGAATTCGCAGTCCGGGGGAGCCGGTTCTCCCCTTTTACTGCCTGATTCCGGGATTCGCCACACATCAATTCCCATTAAGAATAATCCTTGCCAAATAAAAAGTTTTACGGTAAAATAGGTTTTATTCTATTCCTGTTTCTCATGATGATCCTGACTCTCCGTCTTTTTTTCATCTCGACCTTCAGGATCACCACCAACTCGATGGAAGCCTCCCTTGAACCGGGTGATTTTATCGTTGTAAACAAGTTCCTTTTCTCAAGGCAGGAGCCTCTAAATATCCCGCTGACAAGCATAGAAATTCCCTTCTTTACCTGGGCGGGTTCTTCCAAACCGGAGAGGAATACTGTTATCGTTTTCAAGTTCCCCGAAGGGAGAAAAGACGATTTCAATAACCCTGCGTATGTGAAAAGACTGATAGCACTTCCCGGTGACACCGTAAAAATTACAGCCGGTGTTGTCTATGTCAACGGAAAGAAATCACCACTTCCCGAACACCTAAAGAAGAAAAAAATTAAGCCCAAAACTGAAAATAATTCTCAACTTTTCCCCGGTTATGATGACTGGAACGAGGATTGGTACGGGCCCCTCTACATTCCAAAAAAGGGCGACACCATTTCGCTTAACATCAGTAATTATCTGCAGTGGGAAGAGGTAATCAGCAAGGAACATAGTGACACTTCTCTCACAGTTTTGGGGCATAAATTCCTGTTAAACGGTAAGGAAATAAATAGTTATATTGTACAAAACGATTATTATTTTGTGTTGGGAGACAACAGGGATAACAGCCTCGACAGCCGGTTCTGGGGATATGTCCCATACGATTACATTATTGGTGAAGTATCATTCATCTACTGGTCGGTGAATCCCTTTTCAACGGGCTTTTTCCCCGATCTTAAATTCAACAGATTCTTTAAAACAGTTAACTAAGGTTTTTGTCATGAAAAATCTTCTTTTCCTTTCTCTTTTGTCCGTTTTTTTCCTAATCCCTGTCGCAGCACAGGAAAACTACATGGTATTCCTGAAAAACAAAGGGTTCTCAGGCAGTTTTTCACCCGGTTCACAGATTTGGAACCTCACGGCTGCTTCTCTCTCCTCAGAAAGTATCATGAGAAGGATCAAAAATCTGGGCAGCACCTCTTTTATCTCTGAAGAAGATATACCCGTTTCAAACAGCTACATTTCACGACTTGAGCTCGCAGGAGCAAAAGTAAGATGGATATTGAAGTGGTTCGACTGTGTTTCTGTTTCCGCCGACAAAAAGACAATCGAAAAGATCAAAAACCTCGATTTTGTTAAAAATGTAAGACCCGTGATCAAAATTAAAGTTCCTCTCGAATTCAGGAATACACTCAATCCACTCGATGAAGAATTGCTGGCATCGCTAAATTCCACCTCAGGCTCACCTGCTTCACTTCTCAATACTCCGTTTTCATTGCCTTCGGGACAATCTGACAGGTCTGAAGAAGATGCAAAACTTTACGGTGGATCATACATTCAATATAGAATTTCCGATGTCCCCGATGTAAACAGAATGGGTGCAAAAGGAAAGGGTGTCAGAATTGGCGTTCTCGATTCAGGATTCGACTGGCAGCGACATGAAGCCCTGAAGACCAGAAAAGTAATTGCTGAATATGACTTTGTAAAAAAAGATAATGTAACTGCAAATCAGGATGGGGACCCTGCGGGTCAGCATGGTCACGGCACTTTCTGTTTCTCTGTCTGTGGCGGATTTATGGAGGGCAAACTTGTCGGTCCCTCTCACGAAGCTGAATTTGTACTCGCCAAAACCGAAACAACAGAATTTGAACGGATGGTGGAAGAAGACAATTATGCAGCCGCCATTCAGTGGATGGACAGTATCGGTGTGGATATAACAACCAGCTCCCTCGGATACACAGTTTTTGATGACGCCACATACAGATATGAAGACCTGACGGGCGAAACTGCCATCTGTACCAAGGCGATCAACTACGCTTTTTCAAAAGGAATTCTTACCTTCACTGCTTCCGGTAACTCCGCAGGTGACCCCTGGTTTTATGTATCAACCCCAGGTGACGGATATCAGGCTCTCGCTATTGGTGCAGTAACAAAGAACAGAGAAATAGCAGACTTCTCCTCGGGTGGTCCTACCGCCGACGGAAGAATTAAACCTGATTTCTCGGCAGCCGGTGTATCGGTTTTTGGTGCCCTCGCATCCTCAAAAAACAAATTTGAAAGATCAAACGGAACCTCGGCAGCCACTCCGATTGCCGCTGGTATCGGTGGACAACTGTTGTCACTTTTCCCTCATCTGAAAAACACTCAGGCAAGATTTATCCTGAGATACACATCCGATCAGAGACTTCTGGCTGATAACCTTTATGGTTACGGACTTGTCTCTGCACTTGAAGCAGCAACACATCCAAATCTTGAAATGATGAAGAACGGTGATATTAAACTGCACAAGAGATTCAAAGATGAAGTTAATGCCAAGAGTGTATATCTGGTTTACAAGACAGGCTACAAAAAAACCGAACGACTCAAAATGGACAAGGTCAACAGCGAATATTACACAGTCACACTTCCCGCTTCAGTAAAAAAAGAGACTCTCGAATTTACTTTTGACGCCGGAGAAAAAACCGACGGAACAAATTTCCCTTCAAAAGGAAGGAAATACTATACTCTCCCCGGAAATGAGAATGTATTCATCTCAAATCCGGCGAAAATTGATATTAAATCCTTCTCCAAAGAAAAAATCGCAAAGTTTACCGGTGTGAACCCAAGAATCTACACCAAGTACAAAACAGGTGCAAAAACAACCGAGATTGTTATCAAAGACATTGCCGGCAACCATGTTGTAACCATTCCGGTGAAAGATCTTGCGTACGACAACAGAATCATCTGGACCGGACTCGACCGCTTCGATAAAAAAGTACCGGTGGGAATTTATACCTCCACAGTAATGATTGATGGAAGACCCTCAAGCAGGCAGATTTTCTTCAGGAAATAGAGGTAAATAACTTTTCAGAAAAGCGGAATGACTGCATATTTTTAGTCGTTCCGCTTTTTTTATTACCTGCCGATCAGTACGAAAGCTCCCCAATAGTAGGGTTGCGGGTACTCTTTCATAAGTTCAATCTGTGCCTGTCGAAGTGACGCCGGTTTGTTAAGTCCTGTAGCGTACTTCCCCATAAACTTTATCATTAACTCTTTCGTTGCGTTGTCATCAACTTTCCAGAGACTCATCAGAACAGACCCCGCTCCGGCTCCCAGGAAGCCCCTCTGCAGCCCGAAAACCCCTTCACCGTTGTTTACCTCACCGAGCCCTGTTTCACAGGCTGAGAGGATAACCAGATCGGTTCCAACAAGATTCATTTGCGAAGCTTCGAAAGCAGTCAGAATCCCGTTCTCAGAAAACTGTGACCTCTTATCATCCGGTGAATTAAGGAAAGTTTCCGCCCCTGTCAGAAAAAGCCCGCTTCTAAGCATGGGGTTCTCAGAGGCTTTTTTGGTTTCTGTCCCCATAAAAAAGCTCTCTTTATAATCTGATTTGGGAGATGGTGAAAAATATCCGTGAGTTGAAATCGAGAGCACACCGGGTGCTGATACATTTTTAACATTCGATTCGGTTGCCTGATCAAACAACAATGACTCCACTTCCCATCCGTTTCCTTTCAATATCCCTGCCGTACTCATCGCCTCTTCCCTGGTTCCGGGCAGCATCTGCAGATCATATTTCTTCATTGTACTTGTATTCACATAAACATCCCTGCTGGCTCCCGAAGCATCTTTAAGACTGTCCAAAGTGAGATCATAGTTGGGATATCCGACCAGTACAGCAGTTTTGTTCAGGGATTGTTTCCCGTCTGTTTTTGCCAGATCAACAGGACTTGAAATGTACACAATCTCATACTCTTCTATCAGATATCTGCCGGTTTTTGTGTTTTTGATTGTATTAAAATTAACCTTGTAAAACTCGCCGTCAAGACTGAAATAAATTCTTTTAATCCCCTTTAACCGTTCTGCTAGCGGGGCAAAAAGTTCAGCATAAAAGTCAGGCTTCAGTTCAGGTTTTGCATTCAAATCTATAACCTTGTCATCGTCAGGATCAGGTGAGGTTTCCCTGCTTCCCTCCTGATTTGTGATGTTCAATGCGGGAATAACGAGGGTATCCAATCGGTTCCCGTCCTTGAATTCGTAATATACCGGATCTGTTGTTGAATCATTTCTCGTAATGAATGCTGCATACCTGTTAAGGTTAAATACTGCCAGCTCTGTCCATTTCTTATCGAAATATGGGAATTTGATCAAATCAACTATTGCTTCATCGGGCTTCAAGCTCTTTTTAATCTCCTCCCACTTGTAATCGGGAATCATAACGAAGTTTTTGTACAGCGAAGACCTGCTCATCAGTTCTTTTTCGATCGTATTCGATTTTTCTTCGAGGGAATCGAGGTTAAAACCCGAACTCTTCCGCTGATCTTCAGTCTGGGAATAGAGATCCGATATCAGTTTCTTTGTGTTGAGAAGCTCTGAATAAAGTGATTTTATCCCGGAATCACTGGAAAAACCAACAAATGCTTTCGTATTTACGGTTGAGTTAAGCACAAGTCCTTTTCTAAAGATCAGTTTTTCATAAATTCTCTTTTTCTCCGCATCGGGTTTTGCAGAAATGGTGTTCAGTGCAAAATTGTAGTATGTATCAAACTGTTTTGCCAGATATGATTTCTCCACTTCACTCAGCCCGGTAAAGGAAGATTTAATCCATTTTTGTGACAGAGACAGTGCCTGCTCAAGCAACGGATTCACTTCAGCTATTCTGCCTGCATAAAAATAGAGTCCTCCGAGGATCAGCATGGAAGTAAAACTGTCGGGATGCCCCTCTCCCAGAACTTTTTTCCTCAACCTTAGTACATCTTTGAGAATTGGTTCAGCTTTTGCATATTGATCTGACAAATAATAAAGTACTCCAAGGTTGCTGTAAACAGTAAGATACTCTGAATGTTCCTCTCCAAACACCTCTTTTAGGTACTTCAAAGACTCCATCAAAAGTGGTTCAGCTTTTGAATAATTGCCCGTCATTGCATAATACTGGGCAAGATTTTGTCTGGTTGTTGCTATCAAATGGTGCTTTTCACCATACGCTTTTTTATAGACTTGCAGCACTTCAAGCAAAAGGGGCTCAATTTTCTCTACTTTCTTTGTTGAATAATACAAAGAAGCGAGGTTGTTGAGAGATTGTGCATACCTTGGGTCCGATGTACCCAAAACTTTTTTATATATCTCGATAGCCTTGAGAATAAGTGGCTCTGCCTTACTGAAGTTCCCCATGTTATTGTAAAGCACACCGAGATTCATAATACCCGTCGCATAGTCTTCATTCGATTCGCCAAGAATTTTCTTCTTTATCTGCACTGCCTGGGAAAGATAATATTCCGCTTTGTTGAAATTTCCTGTGTAATAATAGAGCATACCAATTCCGTTCAAAGGGTCTGCCACATTAATATCCTCATCACCAAAAGCCCTTTTGAAAATGCCAATTACTTCAAGATAAAGCGGTTCAGCTTTTGGATAATTTCCCATATCTCTGTATAAAGTGGCGAGATTATTTAGACTGCCCCCATAATAAGGATGTTCTTCGCCATAAACCGCTTTGTAAATATCCGAAGCCTTTAACAATAGAATCTCACTTTTGTTATAATCTTTTTGGATAAAGTAAAATGTTGCCAAATTTGTCAGAGACTTTCCATACTCGGCGCTTTCCTCTCCGTAATTGTCCCCGTATATTGGTATTGCCTTAAGAAGGAGTTCCTCGGCTTCTTTGATCCTTCCGAGTACCTGCCATGCCTGAGCAAGAGTGCTTATTATTGTCGCATAGGTCGCGTCCTCACCCTCGGAATAGCTGTTCATTCCTTTCTCGAGCAATGTCGCTGCTTTTGAAAAATTTGAAGAAGCATTACAGGAAAAAGCCGCCACCAAAATTGCATAGTAGTATTCAGCCACAAGATCGTCGTCCTCTTCGAATGCAGCTATTGCCTTTTCCGCATTGTACAAGGCATTCTTGTAGTCATTTGCTTTATAGTATTCATATGCAGTAGCATAATACTCCTCCCCTGTCTGTGAAAAAAGGGGAAGCGAAAACAAAACAAGCAGTAAAAAGAATATTTTAAGTTTCATGATATTGTCTGGTTTTAACATCTTTATCACAACCGTTTTTTTCGAATTGTGATCGTAAAAGTGGAAATTTTTTCATCCTGCCGGACATCGAGTGCACCCCTGCTCATAAATCCGTCATCCATTCTCATTATCTCTTCAAGAATGGAATTGTTGCCGCCATAGTTTCCGGGATCATCACCTGCGGAGCGCATAAACGCATACCGGAGGTCGAGTGGCTGAAGGGTAAAAATAATTTTAATGGTCTCGGATGTGTAGTTGAAAGGAGACTTGTTTCTGAATCGATAGACAAAATTTGGTATAATAAATTCTTCTCCCGGCTCAATAAAATAGTTTGCAGGACTCTCGTTTTTTTTCAGCCAGGGGATCAGCAGCATGATCCTGGAATCTTCTTCAATACTGACGATGTTAAAAAATGCCTTCCTCTCCCCTGAATTACTGATCTTCAGCATAAAATAATCATCGTCACCAACCGTCAACACTCCGTCTTTAAAGTAATCTCTTATCTGAAGTGTGTCTGTAATCTTCCTTTTCTCCTTGTCAAACCTGACCGGGATCAGTTCCATGCCGGGCGTGATATCAGGATAATTGAAATTCATCGATTCAAAAAGCCGTGCTTTGGTGAAATTCTTGATCACTTTCTTTAGCTTGGCTTCATCTTTTGTTTCATCAAGCAGTATAGTGCCCGTACCTGTCGAGACAATTTTAAAGAGACCGGGGGTTACTGACTTTTCTATCGATAAATCACCTGCATCTTTTTTATCGATTATTTTGGCGAGTTTGAACTTCTTCACATCTTCGAGAAAACCCTTCGGAAGAATCTGCAGCACATCCCCTTTTATTGTAATTTTCACGGTATCCAAAGGCAATACTGCGTCTCTCAACCAGCACCAGACACCCTGCGGTGTTAAACCAGCGGGAAGATTTTGAAGTTTCACTATTGATGTCAGTGAACCGGAAGAAACAACTTCACCAGTAAAATAGAGTGTCTGTCCCGTGGTATCGGTTATACCCGCCTTGTAAAATGCAATTTTTGACGATGGATAAATGCCGGCAATCTTTCCACCTGAGAGAAGTGCGAGGTTCTTTTCACGATCAAATTCGAGAACATTGAAATAATCGGGAGCAACTATCAATCCTTCACCAAAAACGGGGAGGTCTATCCCTTCCCCTTCTGCAACAGGATTCTGATACGGGACTATGGTTGACATGGTGGAGATTATTCCGGCAAACAGCGACCTGTATGACACTTCCTTCCCGGTGTTGCTTGTGAGAGATTTGTTGAAAGCGTAAGAAAGGGAGCCCTGATCGAGGTATTCGTAGTTCAGTTCATCGGCTCTTGCGGCTGAATAAACGGTCATGGGTGAAAGCTTGCCGTTCCCTTTTATCAAATCCTTTTCGCCGAATGTCAGACCGTCTTTTATTGCTTTTTCAATAGCCGAACCCTTTTTCATCAAAAGATTTCCGACTCCACGGGAGACTTTTCCTTCCCCTCTTGTTCCTGAACCTGAAAAGCAGGCATCGAGCAGAACCAAAACCTGGCCTTTTGCACCCGCCTTCTCTCTGATTTTGTCGAGCTTTTCCCCGAGCAGATCATCACGCAGATGCTCCTCACCTTTGTAAGTGTCGGACAGATATTGCTCCGCTCCGTAACAACAGATGCTTTCATCCACACCATCAGGTTCATCGCCATTATCATCGGGAATCCCCTGTCCGTGAGCCGAAAAATGAATGACGACTATATCACCCGATTTAGTATCTTTTTCGAGTTTTGTAAGTTCTGCGAGTATGTTCTTTTTCGTAGCCTGACTGTTTTCAAGGATACGAAAATCCTTGAATCCCTGTTTCTCAAGTGCTGATTTTATAAGTGGAATGTCGTTTTCGGAGGAGATGCGTTTTAGATATTTGTAGTCACCTATGGCAACTATCAGACACTTTTTACCATGGTTGACTTGTGCTTCCACGGGGAATGTAATGGAAAACATCAGGCTGAAGGAAACAATAAAGAAAAGAGTTTTCATTCTAACGCCAATAAAAAAGTGGGTAACTACACTTCCAACCACACGGTGGAAGTGTCACCTGGCCAAACTTATGTATTCCAGGCAGGATAATTTATATCCTGAATCACAACCTAATGATATTTTTTCAAATTACTTTGCTCTGTTCCTGCTTTTGATTATTTTTAGTCTTATAAAAGCAAAAATGATCAATTTTTATTTGAAAGTACTCCCATGAGAGTGTTTTTCTTTTTACTCCTCGCTATTCTCACCTGCCTTTCACAGAATAAACCCGAACTGATTCTTCCCGTTGGACACAAGGATCTTGTCCGCTCTGTGGATTTCAATCCCGATGGCAGTCTTCTCCTTTCCTCGAGCTGGGACAACACAGCCAAACTTTGGGACAATAAAACCGGACACCTCCTGCGAAACATGACAGGCCACACAAAACAGATCAATGGGGCCTCTTTTAGTCCTGACGGAACCAGATTTCTAACCCATTCATGGGATAAGTCGGTAAAAATCTGGGAAACTGCAACAGGGATGATGCTTCACAATCTCTTTATCGATACTGTATCAATTACAGGGGCTGAGTTCAGTCCCGATGGTAAACATGTCCTTGTAACAGGATACGAAGGGATTATCAATGTTTGGGATGTAAACACAGGTGAAGTCGCTTTTTCTCTCAAGGGACAGACGGGAACCATAGAATCGGGGAAATACAGCCCGAACGGGAAATTAATCGTCACCCTCTCGTGGGACAGAACTGTGGTAATTTGGGATGCCTCAAACGGAAAACTTATTCTTACTGTGGAAAATGATTCCCAGTGGCCTCTCCAAACAGGATTCTCCCCCGACTCAAAGTACTTTTTCACCACTTCCATGGATGGACTGGTCAGACTTTGGGAAGTGAAGTCAGCAAAAATGGTTGGTAAATTTATGGGACAGCCCGATGACAAAAACACAGCGGTTTTCAGTCCCGATTCAAAGTTGTTTCTAACTTCAAATCAGGGTGATACCGTTCGTATCCGGCAAACTGAAACAGGTAAACTTCTCAATGAAATTGTTTACTTCCTCGAAAATCCTGGTAATCTGAGCGATATGCAGTTTACTCCGGATGGTACAAAACTTGTCGTCTCCTATCTTCAGGCGAATCCGGTGGTATGGGATATGTCTTCTCTTGGAATGATCAGTCTGGTTTCCGACATGCCGTCACTCGTTGGTGCCACTACTATAAGCAAGGACGGCAAGACAGCTGCCTTCGGCGACTATAACGGACGCGTTCTTACCTATGATCTCGAAAAAGGTGTCACAGTTCGTGAATTCAAAGGGGGTACTGCCTCTGTAAGAAGTGCTGAATTCAGCAAAGACGGAAAGCAAATTGTAGTTCTCTCCGAAGGTGAAACGATCAGGGTTTGGGATGCATTGACCGGGAAAATCACGGGGAAACTTGGCGATGGAATCCCTGGCGGCTGGTTCGCATCGTTCAGTCCAGACGGTGAGAAAGTCCTCACAACAGGGTGGAACGAAAATATCTTTGAGTGGAATCCGGAGGCAAAAAAAATAGTCTCTGACTTGAAGCTTCCATCAGGATTTATATACAAAGCTGCATACAGTCCCGACGGGAAAAGAATAGTAGCCATAATGGATGATTCTTCGGGTGTGGTATTCAATGCAGAAACAGGTGCAGAGATCAACCGTTATAAATGGTTATATGGCGACATGCAGACATTCGCATTCAGTCCCGACGGTAAAACAATAGCCGCAGCTATGAGGGACAGTCTGGTGCTCCTTATTGATCCGTTTACAGGAAAAAAAATCAAATCGTTTGTCGGACACCGTTCGTTCGTAATGGCTGTTGCATTTTCAGCAGACGGAAAAAAAATTGTATCGGGCTCGCTCGATCATACTGTCAGAATCTGGGATGTTCAATCAGGGAAGGAACTTTTAACCCTTGAGGGTCATTTGGAGCCCTTAAACCTCGTCGCTTTCAGCCCTGACGGGAAACAGGTTATCACCTTCAGCGAGGATAAACAGGCAATTATTTGGGACGCCTTTTCCGGTAACGTAGTTAAAAAATATCCTTTGACGGGACTGGCTTTTGATCTTTCCTTCAAAAGAGGACTCCTGATTTCTCACAAAAACAGCCTTTTGACCTTTTACGATATAGCAACCGGAGTCGAACTTTTCTCCTTCGCTTCATTCGGTGAAAATGACTGGGTTGTCCTTCATCCCGGAGGACTATTTGATGCTTCTCCCGGTGCGATGGAAAGCATGTATTATGTTCAAGGACTCGATGTAATCGCCTTCAGCCAGTTGAAAGATAAATATTGGGAACCGGGCCTATTCGAAAAAATGATGAATGAGGAACAGCTCCGTTCAGTTGAAGCAATCGACAAGGAATTAAAACTGTGGCCCGAAGTGTCGGAATTTGAATTCAAGGAAAACTACGAGAAAGTCAAGGTTTCAATAGAAAACAAGGGTGGAGGCATCGGCAAACTCCAGATTTTCCTGAACGGAAAAGAAATGTCAGCGGATGCCCGGGATGGTAAAATCAATCCAAAACAGAAAAACGCAACGATTACCATCGATATCAAAAACCATCCATACCTCATTAATGGCGAAAACAAACTTGAAGTGGTAACCTGGAATGAGTCGGGCACCCTCTCATCCTCGGGCGATGTTGCTGAGTTCATCTATGAGAAGCCAAATCTCGCTCCTTCAATATTCATCGTCTCAGTCGGAGTCGGAGATTATACAGGTGACAAACTCGATCTCAAATATGCTGGCAAGGATGCAAAGGATTTTATGACCGCCACTTCCCTCGGTGCGGAACATCTTTTCACAAAACAAAAAACTCATAAATACCTCCTTTCCACTGATGACAAAAACGGAACAATGCCTACCAAGGCTAACATCCTCAAAACCTTCACAGACATAGGTAAAAAAGCGAATTCAGAGGATGTTATCGTGGTCTACCTTGCGGGACACGGCATTAACCTCGGAGGTGACGAAAGCGATCTATATTATCTCACACAGGATGCCTTCTCACCAAATCCCGAAGTTTACAAGGATGAAGCTGTCAGAAAGTCCACCACCATTTCAGGAAGTGAGATGATCGAGATGCTTAAAAATGTCGCTGCCTTAAAACAGGTTCTTATTATAGATGCCTGTGCTTCGGGTAAACTTGTGGATAATCTCGCTGAAAAAAGGGATATCTCGAGTTCCATCGTAAAAGCCATGGAAAGAATGAAAGACAGAACAGGACTTCACATCATTACAGGAAGCGCTGCCGATGCAGTAAGCTACGAAGCAAGCAAATATGGTCAGGGTCTCCTCACCTACAGCATTCTCTCCGGAATGAGAGGACTTGCACTCAAAGACAACAAATCGATTGACATCAGCCTCCTGATGCAACATGCCCGGGAAATGGTGCCAAAGCTCGCAGAGGGCATCGGTGGAATTCAGGAGCCCAGAATCTTTTCACCAAAGGGAGCCGAAAGCTTCGACATCGGTATCCTCGATGACAAGGAGAAGGCTTTGATACCCTTGGCACAGGAAAAGCCTGTATTCGTAAATTCCGTCTTTCTTGATGCGAACGATCTGATTGATGTACTTTCCCTCTCCGAGAAAATCGACGATCGCCTCTCAACAATTTCTGAACTGGGAACCGCAGCAAAACTGATTTTCTGGAATGTTAAAAGCTATCCCGGTGCCATGAAACTGACAGGTACCTATACTGTAAAAGGAAATAAAGTGGAAGTGACTTTCAAAATCGTGAAAGATAAAAACACCGTAAAGTCTTTCACTAAAACTGGAAGCAC
Organism: Ignavibacteria bacterium; assembly: GCA_017302895.1. NCBI lineage: Bacteria > Pseudomonadati > Ignavibacteriota > Ignavibacteria > Ignavibacteria bacterium. The sequence continues at coordinate 60,566 of JAFLBV010000006.1, forward strand.
AAATAATCTCGAAAATTTGATAAACGAAATTGTGGATGCTTTAGTTTTTAAGTAGCCGTGTTATCTGTGTCACATGGAATCGTGACAAGAAAAAAACCGTGGAACAACAATTTATTGCTCCTGGTTAAAGAATCATAATTGATGAATTTAATTCTTTATTACAAATAACAATCACAAGTCACCAACAACAAAGGTATCACAATGAAAATCAACACCAGATTTTTCGCGTTCGCACTGGCAGCTCTTTTTCTGCTCAACTTTGCAGGTTTTTCTCAGAAACCACCAAAGATAATTAAAAGCCCCACAAATGTTGCCGCAAATACTGTCAATGTAAACAAGATCGATTTCAAGGCTGAATTCGGTTCATCCAACAGTGCTCTCTCGAAACTTGGAGAGATCATCAGTGACGGCAGAAGAGACGGCGATGTAAAAGCCCTCGTTTCAGCAGCCATGATCCTCTTCATGGAAGAAGCAGCCACAGGAAAGAAAGCTTCCGTAACCGGCAAAGCTCTTCTTGAAGAAGCAACTACAAAAGCCACGAATCAGAACAACTACCAGGCTCTCATAGCATGTTCAGATGCATGGGGTGCAAAAACCCTCGGCAACGATGCTGCAAAATCAACAGAACTTGCAAAACTCGCCGCTGCTGTAAAAG